>JAYEKK010000286.1:0-1742 GCA_034660955.1 Candidatus Cloacimonadota bacterium
GCATCAAAATATTGCATTTGATATCTCCCTAACTAGATAAATTGAGTAGCTTGGGAGTTTGAGCTTTGTGAGGATGCTCTGTCCCAGCGTATACTTTAAGCTTGGTGAATATTTGTCTTCCCAAGATATTCTTCGGAAGCATTCCTTTTACGGCATGTTCTATAATTCTTTCAGGATGTTCCTGAATCATTCTTTTGAATGGGATAACAGTTTGTCCATCCGGATAACCACTATAACGTTTATAAGTTTTTTGTAATTCTTTATTTCCTGTAAGCCTGATTTTCTCAGCATTGATAACTACAACGTAGTCTCCGGTATCGAGATGCGGGCTAAAATATGGCTTATTTTTTCCGCGGAGGATCGTAGCGATTTGAGTCGCTAATCTTCCTAATACCATATCTTTTGCATCCACCAGATACCAATCTTGCTTGATCATATCTGCTTTTGGAGTTTCAGTTTTCATTCTATCTCCTTATTTTCCTATACTATTTGATGATCGGACGAACAAAATATTTTACCAACGGTTTTACTGTCAAGTATACATTGAAATTAATAGCACTAAACTACTTTTATGTCACTATTTTAGATGTTCTTTTTAGAAAAATATTGCCAAATAACTTTAAATTATAAAATTGATAATTATATAAATATAAAGAAATTTTTTAGTTAGTTTAATAGTTCTGATTTGGGAAATGTGACAAAAATAGTAAATAATATGAACTCCTCATAGTGAGGATGAAAAAAATATTAAAAGAGGTTTTATGAAAATTAGTACATCTCTTATTCGAGCAGTTATTATTATAATTTTGCTCATAATTGTTATTAGCGATTTTTTCTATATTAAATACTTAGAGAAGAAGATGAATAATATTACAATTCTTACCAGTGAGGCGGATTCTATGTTGGTGGTTAAGGTCTCTTCCTTTAAAGAACCGGTAGTTGTTTTTACAGCAGATTTCATTGATAAATTCTATCATTATAGTTCGCCCTTTAAAAATGGGATGGATTTTAATGAATTGATAAAAAAATATATCAGAAATCGCTGGTCAGATCATTATGGCTGCGGGCGTGGAACTCGAGAACACAAAAGGATCCATGAAGGTATTGATCTTTTTGTTCCGGAAAATACCCCAGTTTATCCGCTTACGGATTTTGGAATCGTTACGGAAGTGAGTGATAACCCGCATTTCCTGGTTCAAGTTCAATATGAAAAACCGGGTGGAATTATTGATTCAATGAAAATAGAGTATGGTAAAACTATCAGAATTTTGTATCCGGAAGGAATTGAAAGTATTTACACTCACTTGAACGAAGTGTTTGTAGAACTTAACCAAACGGTAGATAGAAATACTGTAGTTGGGCTTACCGGACTTACCGGTAACATTAGGAATAGCGGAAAACCTTCCCACCTGCACATGGAATTGCGTGATAGTAATAATAAATCATTTGACCCAAGAAACAGACTCAGATTTGAACAGAATTCAGCAGCAAATTTTATCAAGCATATTAATATAGGTGATTGATAAAAGTTGATTATTCAGTTTTGCCAGACAGAGTGTTTGTGTCATCCTGCCTGCCTAGTCGTAGCACTTGCGTAGACTGGAGTGTCCGGCAATTGCCGGATGTATCGAAGGATAATGAAAGTGAAAATATCGTACACTTCGATACGTCATTTCATTCCTACTCAGTGTGACAAATACTTGGAATTTCTGCAGATTCTTCGATTTATCGGAGTAGAGTGA
>JAYEKK010000287.1:0-1742 GCA_034660955.1 Candidatus Cloacimonadota bacterium
AAAAAATCTTGAAGGATATCTTAAGTTAGCATCAGAAGGTAAGAAAAAGTAACGCAAACATTAAATTTTGGCTTTGCGAAGCAAAATATCGTTGCTTTAAATGACGTATTCTTTATTGTTTGCGATTCTCAAAGACAGAGCTTTGAGTTACACGAAATTAACTCTTCCGAAGGTTATAGAACTTTCAAAATACTCTTTGCCTTCGGAAGGTTAATGTTCATCAATTAATAATATTGCGTCATTCCCGTGAACCTTGTCCGGCTTTTGACGGAAACGGGAATCTATGATTTTCTGGATCCCCGATCGTGGTCGAGGATGACAGTTTTTTTTCACTTACTTTTAGTATTTATTTTCAACTCACAGCTATCTATCAAATCAAGTAACGTTTATTAATCAGTTACAAATTTGCATAAAGCCTTAACAAAAATATAATAATAAAAGAATTATTTTGCTTTCTTTAAACAATCAGTTAAATTCTTTAATTGAGAATGAATCTCAATATTAATTAAAGGGGGAGAAATGAAACAAATTCTAATTTTAATAATTGCTTTCGTCTTTGCTATCAGCTTAGCCGCAGAAATGTTGAACATCAATACTTCACAACAGAATCATACATTTGATCTGACAGATATTGTTGGTATCAGTTTTGATGATGAATCCATGATGCTGGAAACTGCTGCAAACACACATACTTTTCTTTTTGGTGATATTCTGTATATGGATTTCGATCTATTAACCGGAGTTGAACCATCAGATATATCGGAGAGTGTTTCCTTTTTACTGAATCAAAATTATCCCAATCCGTTCAATCCTGATACAAATATCAGTTTCTCACTAACAGAAGCAGATAAAGTAGAAATTATGATCTACAATTCCAAAGGACAAAAAGTAAGAACTTTGGTTGATGGTTATTATTCAACTGGAGAACATGTTGTGAACTGGAATGGCAAAACAGACGAGCAGAAACCTGCAACTTCGGGAATATACTTTTACCGAATGGGGAAAGATGGAATTTACCTGAATAAAAAAATGATCTTATTAAAATAGGAGAAAAACAAAATGAAAAAATATACAATTATTATGTTAATTGGACTTATAGCACTGCTTTCTGCCACAGATATGGTAGTGAATTATGCAGATGGAAGTATGGATGCAATTCCCATCGATCAGGTCGAGCAGATAACTTTTGAACAATATGAAATGGTTACGGTTGAAGGAATTGAACTACAATGGCGTACAGATGATGAATATCTCTATATAAATGTTTCCGCTCCCACCACAGGCTGGGTAGCAGTTGGCTTTGATCCCACTAACCAAATGGCTGATGCAAATATTATTATCGGTTATGTAGACGCTGGTGGGGAAGTAATGATCAGGGATGATTTTGGCACCTCCGCTACTTCTCATGCTTCTGATGAATCCCTGGGCGGAACAGATGATATCATGGATCATTATGGTATGGAAGATGCTGGTGTTACCATGCTGCACTTTAGAATTCCATTAGATTCCGGTGATATGTATGACAAATTGCTGGTTCCCGGCAATAGTTACAATGTGATATTGGCTTACGGTTCTGCTGATAATTTTACAAGTATTCACACTTTAGCTACCGGAACTAATATTGAATTGTAGATAATAGATTGTAATTAATCGGAGGATTAAAAGTTTTATACAGTTCCTCCTAAGTATAAATGAAACGAAAAAGGACGGGTTGATTCCCGTCCTTTTTTGTTTAGTTCAAC
>JAYEKK010000288.1:0-7856 GCA_034660955.1 Candidatus Cloacimonadota bacterium
GAGCAGGATTCTGGGGAACTCTGGCTCGTTTTGCTCTTCTAAAACTTAAAAAACATGCAAATGATCCTCGTAACTGGCGACCCAATATTCTGGTTTTTGCCGGTGATGTGAAAAAGCGTTTACCACTTGTACAATTGGCAAATTTTTTAAATCAACGCCGTGGGATATTGACTGTCTGCAACATGATAATCGGTAATTTGAAAAGAAATGAGATCGACATTAAAAAAGAGACTGAAAAGATGGATGAAACTTTAGATCAAGCTGGAATCTTGGCTTTCAATGAAGTTAATGTTGTATCTCATTTTGAAAGTGGAACCATAAACATTACTCAAGCAAATGGTATCGCTGGACTGCATTCCAACACGATTATGTTTGGTTGGTCAGATAAACAGAAACGAATGATCTCAATGCTCAAAACGATCCGAACAATTTCAGGATTACATAAAAGTTCACTACTTGTTAGAATAAATGAATCACCTGAGACATCCGGTCGTAACAGAATAGATATCTGGTGGCGAGGTAAACACAGTAATGGTGATCTGATGCTGCTACTGGCACATTTACTCAGCTTAAATGATGAATGGAAAAACTCAAAAGTATTTATTCATACAATTATCCTACGTGAAGAAGATCGTGAATTCATGATGGAAAATGTGCAGGAAATGATCGATGAAGTACGCATTAAAGCAGAACCAAAAATTATTATAAAACCTCAAGACAAATCCGTTACCGAAGTAATACATGAAAACAGTCGGAACGCAAACCTTGTATTTATGGGACTTAAACTTCCGCTTGAAGGTGAAGAAAAAGATTATGTGACCAGGCTGGAAGAGCTTTCTGATTGTTTAAAAACGACAGTTTTTGTACGTAATGCAGAAGAATTTGCCGGTGAAATGATTTAATACTTTATAAAAATAGATATTTCAAATATGACTCATTATATATTACTCACATTAAAATTGACACTTTATTGAGTTATAAATTAATAACATGAAATTAATTGTAATCAAAATAGGCATCTGGAAAGAAATATCAAGAAGGGCTTGTTCCCACCTGAGTTTATGGGAGCAAAGAATGATTGCCTAAAAAAAATGCTGGCATATCAGGAAGAGAGGAATATTATTTATAAAGTCAGCAAGACTTGAATCGCAATGAAGTGAAACGAATGTGAGTCGAGAATTGGTGAGATAAGCATTGTCCTCGCCCTATACGTCAACAGCCGGACGGTGCAAGTTCAATGAATGAAGGATAGAAAATGGAAAATTATAAACAGAAAGTGATCGGTGCAACAGCAATAATATTAGCTGCCACTTTATGGGGATTTGACGGTGTTGTTCTTACTCCCCGTTTATATAATTTAAATGTTGGCTTTGTAGTTTTTATGCTGCATTTTGTACCTTTTGTGTTGATGAACACATTTCTTTTTAAGGAATATAAAAAACTTAGAAAGTTTACAAAAGCAGATTTTCTGCTTCTGGGTGGAATTGCATTTTTCGGTGGAGCACTCGGTACACTGGCAATCGTTAAAGCTCTATTCCTGGTTCATTTTGATCATCTATCCGTAATTGTATTGCTTCAAAAACTTCAACCGATATTTGCTATTACTCTCGCTGCGATCTTCCTGAAAGAAAAAATAAAACCCAGATTTATCTTTTGGGGATTGCTTGCTATTATCGCCAGTTATTTCCTAACTTTTGGAATCCATAAGCCAAATATGAGTGAAGATGCTCCTCTGATACAAGCAGCATTATGGGCACTAGTAGCAGCATTTTCGTTTGGAAGTGCTACTGTTCTGGGGAAAAAAGCTCTAACAAGATTACCATACTATACTACTAATTTCTTCCGTTTTGGTTTCACTTCACTTTTTATGTTGATCTATATTATAATCATCGGGCAACTAGGTGAGTTCCAAAATGTAACGCCAACCAACTGGCTATTCTTTCTTATTATTGCTGTAACCACCGGCTCAGGTGCGATATTCCTATTTTATTATGGACTTAACAAAGTGACCGCTATGGTCTCCACGATCTGCGAATTATTTTTCCCGATCTCGGCAATACTATTTGATTATTTTATCAATCATCATTTGCTATCACCAATACAGTGGATAAGTGCAGCAATAATGATCTTGGCAGTCGTTGAAATTAGTTATAAAAGGAAAAAGGTAAGATGAAAATAATTTTAACCGCTCTGATTCTAATTGGTTTAATCAGTTGTATTAGTATTGACCGTGTTTTACTACATCAAAAAGAAGGATATGTTTTTTCTGAATTAAAGAATGAATCAAAATTAGTAGGCTATTTTCTGACTACAGTGCAAAAAGATTATTTTAGCAAATTGGATGCTGATTCAAAATGGCAGTTTATTTCTGATTTTTGGGAAACTCAAAATAATTATTACCCTACATCCTGCTTTGTTAAGTTATACAAATCAGACGATTATAACGAACTCCAGCAAGAAATCGCAGATAGGGTAAAATATGCAAATATACATTTTTCTCATTTCAAAGATGGCTGGGAAACCGATATGGGAAAAGTTTATATAAAATATGGAGAGCCATTTGAAATTCTTAAATTTACAAATTATGGTGAACCTTATGAAATCTTTGAGCCCCAAAATTCTGGACATTATGTTAAGCTTGCTGAACGGCAATATTATATTTGGAAATATCGAACATCACATTTTAGAACATTTCTATTTATTGAACCTCAACAGCATGGAGATTTAAGGCTGATCTATAGTGACGGAGAAGAACAATATGGTTCTTGGAGAGAGTGGAAAGACTATCTTGGCACGGATTTTGATGCATCATTATTACATTAAAGGAGATTAAAATGAAAAGAGTACTGTTTATAATAATCATTTTGGGAATATTTATTAGTATTTCAGCAGATCCAGCTCCAACTTTCCAAAAAAAAGGTCATGTCTTCGATAATTTGAAAGATGAATATAAACTTGTTAGCTACTTTCTATCTCCAAATCAGAGAAGATACTACAAGAAACTTGATAAAGAATATAAATGGGAATATATTTCAGCTTTTTGGAAAGCACAGGACCCAAATCCAGCAACAGAAAGCAACGAATTTCTATTAGAGATTATAACTAGAATTAAATATTGCAATGAACATTATTCGCATTTTAATAAAGGTTGGAAAACAGATATTGGTAGAATTTACATTAAGCATGGAAAGCCCTTTGAAATATTGAAATTGAATACTGGATCAAGTACAAAGTTTGCACAGAAAGAGTATCAAATCTGGAAATATCGTATATCAAGTTTTCAGACATATTTGTTCATCGATCTACACCAAAGCAGAGATTACCGACTTATTTATAGTGATGGTGATGAAGCAGAAGGATCATGGGTAGATTGGTTGAATTATCTTGGCTTAGATTTTGATGAAAGATTATTACAATAATAAGGAGATAAAAAATGAGTAAAAATGCAAAAAAAGGATGCCTTATCGCAATCGGCGTAGTTGTAATTCTTATTATAATTACAATTTCCAGCATAATTGGAACTTACAACAATATGGTCAAATTAGATGAAGGTGTTAAAGAAAAATGGAGTCAGGTTGAGAATGTATATCAGCGTAGATATGATCTGATACCTAATCTTGTTAATACTGTAAAAGGATATGCAGCACATGAGAAGGAAACCTTCACAGCCGTAACAGAAGCTCGTGCAAAAGCCGGTGGAACCTTTAATATTTCCGATCAAGTGCTTAACGATCCGGCAATGTTCCAAAAATTCCAGCAAGCTCAAAGCAGCTTAGGTGGAGCGTTGCAAAGATTGATGGTTGTTATGGAAAAATATCCTGATCTTAAGGCAAACCAGAATTTCCTTGCTCTTCAGGATCAATTAGAGGGAACAGAAAATCGCATTGCGGTTGAACGAAAGAGATTCAACGAAGCTGCCAGATATTACAATACTTACATCAAGATGTTCCCCAAAGTTATTCTTGCTAATATGTTCGGATTCAATGAGAAGCAATATTTTAAATCTACTGAAGGCGCACAAGAAGCCCCGAAAGTAGAATTTTAAAAAGGATTTCCCGCGGAAAACGCGAAAAGACGCTAAAAGAAAGAAATGAAAATAAGTAGTAAAACGTTCGCAGGTTTTGCTGAATATTCAATTTTTTTTTCGTACTTTTCGTGTGTTTAGTGGGTAAGTTTAAAAAAATATTTTCGCTTTTTTAGTGTGTTTAGTGGGTAAATATAGGAGGATAGTTGAGTGATTTAATTTATCCGGATGAAAGCTATAAAATAATGGGTGCTTGCTTCAATGTTTATAAAGATAAAGGTTCCGGCTTTCTTGAACCTGTTTATCAAGAGTGTTTAGATATGGAATTTGATTATCAAAAAATCCCCTATCAAGCTCAACCCGAGTTATCCTTATTTTACAGAAATATAAAATTGAATAAAATCTATCGTCCTGATTTTATTTGTTTTGAAAAGATAATTGTTGAGATCAAAGCAGTTAGTAAGTTAACTGATGAACACTATGCTCAACTTCTTAATTATCTAAATGCAACTGGATTTAAATTAGGAATTTTGATCAACTTTGGACATTATCCAAAACTTCAATCAAAAAGAATTGTCCTAACTAAGAATGAAAAATAAGATACCCGCGGAAAACGCGAAAGGACGCTAAAAGAAAGAAATGAAAATAAGTAGTAAAACGTTCGCAGGTTTTGCTGAATATTCAATTTTTTTTTCGTACTTTTCGTGTGTTTAGTGGGTAAGTTTAAAAAAATATTTTCGCATTTTTCGCGTGTTTAGCGGATAAGAAAAAAAAGGAGTATTGAAATGTCAGGTTTAAAACTAAGTAAAGATGATATGAAAAAGATCAGTTCTGCTGTTAAAGCGGCTGAGAGTAAAACATCCGGTGAAATTGCCACAGCTATGATAAAAGAAAGCTACGATTATGCGATCTATGAATTGATGTTCGCAGTAATAATCGGGTTTCTATATTTTGTAATAATGATGTTCTTTGCCGGTAATATTGAACAACTGCTGCAAGAAAAATTTTGGGATTATTCAGTAAACTATTTACTCATGTTCTATGGGTTTTCTACTTTCATGGTTATGACCATTTTCTACTTTATCGGAAATATTTCCAGTATTGATCGGTTTATTGTTCCTAAAAAAATAAGAAGCCAAAAAGTTACTGAAAGAGCAACACGATATTTTATGGAATCGGGAGTTTATAACACCAAAGATAGAACAGGAATATTGATATTTATTTCTATTATGGAAAGAAGAGTTGAACTTCTGGCTGACAGTGGAATTAATGAAAAGATCTCAATAGAAAAATGGCAGAGTATTGTAGATAATATCATCAAAGGCATTAAGCAAAAAGAAATTGCTGCACATCTTACAGAATCAATAAACGAATGCGGAGATTTGCTGGCAGAACACTTCCCCATCCAATCTGATGATAAGAATGAGTTAACTGATGATATTGATATCCTGGAGAAATAATATGAAAAAAATAACATTAATTTCAATCCTGTTTATATTTACTGTAAGTACTTTATTTTCGCTGGATGTTCCAAAATTGAAAAGTGCAGTCAATGATTACGCTGGAATAATTAATTCTAAAGATGAACAAAAATTAGAAGCACTCCTGCGAGATGTACAAACTAAAACTTCTTCACAGGTTGCATTACTAACTATCTCTTCATTACAAGGTGAAAACTTAGAAGACTATTCCTTACGAGTTGCGCAAAGCTGGAAACTGGGTCAAAATGAATTTGATAATGGTGTTCTCTTGCTTGTTGCCTTAAGTGAGAAGAAGATCCGTATTGAAGTTGGTTATGGACTCGAATCGATTATCACCGATGCTAAAAGTGGATATATTATCAGAAATTACATTGTTCCCGGTTTTAAAAAAGGAAATTATACTGGTGGAATCACAAATGGACTGCTGGCAATTAGTGGGCTTGTAACTAAAGAATTTGAGATTACCGATGAGCAGCTTGCAAAGTATGATCAACAGCAAAAGAGAGGGAAACAGAAGCAAATCCCATTTGGACTAATCATTTTCTTATTTATGTTTATTTTTGGCGGACTTGGCAGAGGCAGAAGAAGAGGTGGATTATTTACAGCTTTGTTCCTGGGAAGCATGCTCGGTGGAGGTCGTAGCAGCGGTGGCAGTGGATTCGGTGGTGGCTTTGGCGGATTTTCCGGCGGTGGCGGCGGCTTTGGTGGTGGCGGTGCTTCCGGTGGCTGGTAGATTTTACCGCTAAGTACACTAAGACGCATTTGAACCTGTCATTCTGAGAGATTCTTTTAACTATTCTCACTAAGATTCATCCGTCTTTGGTAAAATCTAGATTCAAGTAAATTATTTTTGGACTTGACCAAAAATTTGCTAATTTATTAATAAAAATGTTATTAAGAATATGGAAGCAGATATAATAAATGAAACTAAGAAAAAGCTGGTTGTAATGGAATATTGGAAAAATAAACACCATGGTTTTTAGCTACAAGTTGTAGCTAATACAGGAAAATAGAAACATGAGACCATTTAATGAAAATGAACTAAGGATTATAGGGGATTTGTCAAAATTAGATCCTAAAAAAATGCAGACTTGTACTAGATTTCTACAGGACACTTTTTTCACAAACGAAAGTAAGTTGGCATTAATAGTAAAACATGACTCTCGGGACTTGTTGTTTTATATAGATTCTGAATTGTTCGAAAGTAATGATGAGAAAAATAAAAAAAATCATGATTTATTTGAGCTTATAAATCTTCTTGATTACCTAAAAAATATACGATATATAACAATCGTATCGCCTTCAGAGAAATTTTCAGTTTTCGAGGCACTTCACTCTGATTTTAATAATCTTAGAATCGAGAATGATGACAAATTAATTCTAAATGAGAGAGGAGATTATTTATATACAAGTTCTCCGGAAATAATTTATGATTCAGAAAACAATGAAAAACTCAAATCTGGTAAACTAAATGAATACTACGATTATATTTATAGTAATATGTTTGGATTAATATTTCCAAGCGAGGAGTTACTATACTTTGTAAAACATGATTTTAAAACAAAAGAAGATAGAAAACACAGTCAAATTATTAATTACTCACGAACTGGAATTATTATCGCAATTTTGCTTGGTTTGTTGGGATTATGGAATCCTTTTCAAAAATCACAATCTAAAGAAAATGAAAATATTAATTTAATAACTAATAAAATAGATAGCTTGATTTCAGTTGAGAACGAGACATTAATAAACATCAAGAATAAAGATTTCTATATAAAGATAGATTCAACAGAAATTTTAAAGAAAAAGTACTAGCTACAACACGCGCTAAACGTAATAAGGGTTTAAGTGGTGTTTGGGAGTTTGAGGCAAGTAAGATATATTTATAAAAAATGAGTGATTTGTGCTTTTTCGGCCATTACTCCGCTTAGCGCAAACGTTAGATTTATAAAAAAAATTATGAATATGCAGGACAAAAGATTTTATGTTATCATACTTATTACTGCAATACTACTGCTAATACCACTTATAGCGATGCAATTCACAGAAGAAATAAATTGGACTTGGTTCGATTTTGTTGTTGCTGCCATTCTTCTAATTGGAGCTGGATCATTGTGTAGTTTCTTTCTTACTATATTTAGGAAAAATAAATATAGAATACCCATAATTATTATAATTCTAATTCTATTTGTACTGATCTGGGCAGAACTTGCAGTAGGTATTTTCGACACATGAATTTCTCATTCCGAACTTTCTAGTTCGGAATGCACTAATTACGGAAGCTTCTGCTTCCATTATTTTCCGAACCGGAAGCTTCGGAAAGAGTAAGCCGGCGACGAGTGGCTCTAGGC
>JAYEKK010000289.1:0-1733 GCA_034660955.1 Candidatus Cloacimonadota bacterium
CCTGAACTTACCGGCTGACTGTTGGAATCGGTTCCATCCCAAATAATTTGGTGAACTGGTGAATTAGTAAATTGGTCAATTGGGAACGATTTAATCTTTTGACCTTTGATATTATATATTTCAAGATTCACAAAATTGGAATTTTGAGTTACAGAAAAAGATATTGTAGTTGTTGGATTAAATGGATTGGGGTAATTTTGGAGATTTATGAAAGTTTCCGGCAATTCCATATCGGCTCCAACAAGAAGTTTTTCTACAACATTAGAAAACGCTGCCTCCGCCTCAATACCGTTTGTATATTGTGCCACGATTGCATATTGATACATATCAGGATCCAATTGTGCCCAAGAAGTATCTGTATAAACAGTTTCATCAATTACAGAAGAGAGCAGTTCCCACAGGTTAGGATATTGGTTGTTAGATTCCAGGAATCGGAAAACATCATAGTACTCGAGTTCTCTTACGGCAGGTGCGTTCCAGGTGAGTGAGACTTCTGTGTTTTCAACATTCACAACTGCAACAACATTAGTTGCGGGAAGGGCAGTTTCATTCAGAATTATCGTTCCAAGATCAATATTTTCTATTCCTACGACTACAGTTTCTGTATGGAGATCATAACCTTCTAATGAAATTTCCAACATATAATTATCATTTTGCTCAACTTCTGGGAAGAAAAAATCTCCATTGGCATCTGTTAACATTTGGTAGCTTTCATTTCCAATTAACGTAACTTCACAATCTGCTAAACCTACTTCCGGCTGATCACTTCCTACCACATGTCCACTTAACTCGATAGTTGTAACAGGATCAGGAATAAAGGCAGCACCGCCGGTTGAATGATAAGCAGGATATGGATTCGGAAATTCTACCCAATCACCACCTACGCCTTGAACAATATCGTAAGCAAAATATGGTATACCGTCATCTCCACGTGTAGCAGTTAGATATACTGTATTATTGCCTACAGCCATTCCACGTCCTTGTCCGTTACTGGCAGGAATTGATCCTGTAAGCTGGATCATTTCCCCTGTATCAATATCTATGGAATAAAGACCGGAAGCTCCGTACTCTGTATAACCATAAAAGAGGTCATCAACCGGATTGTAATCAAGTGCAAAGAACCGGAAGCCATAACCTGTATAAACGTCCAATTCCAACGTGGCTACTCCGGTAGTAGTATCAATACTATAAATACCTTTAGGGTCAGCATAATTAGAGAAACCCCAAAGTGTATCTCTGCCATAAGCAAGGCTATGCATATCTTCACTTATTGTGCAGATCTGCTGCGGTGTTGTACTCGGTGTTGCCTCATAAAGATGGGTTGTAAATGATCCATTACATAAGTATAATATTCCTTCTGGTGCTGCTGCTGCTCCGCTTACATCAAAATTGTAATGAGCAGTCCAATTTATAGCCGGAAATCCACTTAAGTCTGATGAATAGGTAGGTGGGGTTGAACCTTCCAATCCTACAAAGAGTGTTCCTGCACTTGCAAAAGTAATGAGACATAGAAATGTGAGAATTGTTGTGATTTTTTTCATATTGTTATTCCTCCTTTTGAATAATAAACTTAATGAGTTCTGCATAATTCATTTTGAAACCACTAAAGTGGTTTCGTGTGAGTTTGTCTTCATCTCATCCCACAGTTGAAACTGTGGGTTAATGATAAGTCAGCTATCGAATTAACCCACAACTTCAGTTGTGGGGAAAAGCAAACCAACTAATAAAAATTT
>JAYEKK010000290.1:0-1732 GCA_034660955.1 Candidatus Cloacimonadota bacterium
GCATCCTCTTTCTGATCTCAGGATGCAGCAAATTATTGATACAAGTTCACGAGAAGTTCTCATATTTGAAATTCCATTACTTTTTGAAAATGGCTTACATAAGGCATTTGATCTTACGATAAATATCTTAGCTCGAAATGAGATAAAAATAAAAAGGATAATGAAAAGAGATGGCATCAAAAAAGATATTGCTCAAAAAAAAATTAATTCCCAGATGCCGGAATTAGACAAACAGAAGCTGGCAGATATCAATATTGTAAATGAATCAGATCTGGATAATCTGTTCTTGCAATTCCAGAGGCTTCTTCCACATTTGAAAGAACTAAAAAAGAAAGATATAAAAAAAATTACAGAATTATAGTAGAAATTGGAGGATATTTTGAAACCTAGATTCATTGTATTTATAATAATAGTAATGCTTATTGTTGTTGTTGGCACATTGTTATATAAACCTGTTCCTAAACATGAAAAGATCTCTCATCTGGAGTTTATTGAAACACCTTACGGAGAAAAAATTAAAAAAGAACCAAAAGCATTACCCAATGAATGGTTTGGCTATCAACGAGCTTATCCTTATCATGAGATTAAACATGAATATTATTTGGAAGGATTACAGCAAGCTGCAGAATTACATGCTCAAACTAGAGGAAACCGTGAACATAATTGGGAATTGGCTGGTCCGATCAATGTGGGTGGTCGTATTACTGATCTGGCAATTCACCCATCCAGCCCTGAAATCTGGTATGTAGGAGCAGCTTCAGGTGGAATTTATAAAACCACTGATGAAGGGATAAATTGGGAGAATATTTTCACCGAAGCACCTGTCATTTCTATTGGTGATCTGGCGATAGATCCAAATAATGAAGAAATAATTTATGCCGGAACTGGAGAAGCAAATTCTTCCAGCTTTAGTTTTATCGGCAATGGAATGTATAAATCTATGAATGCAGGTGAAAGCTGGGAGCATATTGGCTTAGAAAACTCAGCTTATATTGGCAGGATAATTGTGGATTATTCCAATTCTGAAAGAATATTTGTAGCAGCAACTGGAACGTTATTCAGCCCTAATGAAGAGCGCGGAATATATCGTAGTGATGATGGTGGATTGACCTGGGATAGAAAGCTGTTTGTCACTGATTCAACTGCGGCTGTAGATCTCGTTCAACATCCTACCAATCCGAATATTTTGTATGCTTCCATGTGGGAACGTATGAGGGGTAGAGAGTATCGTAGGTCAGGAGGATTTTCGTCCGGTATCTATAAATCCACTAATGGAGGAGATACTTGGGATGAACTAACTAATGGACTTCCTAATCACGATGGTGTTGGGAGAATTGGCCTGACGATTGCTAAAAGTAATCCCGAAATATTATATGCATTTTATGACCAGCAACCGGTTGGAAGTTATTCCTTCCTAGGAATATTTAAAACCACAGATGGAGGAGCAAGTTGGAATCAAACCAATGACGGTAACATTACCGACATGAATTCCAGTTTCGGTTGGTATTTTGGTCAGATCTATGTTGATCCTGCCAATGAAAATAGAGTGTATGCAATGGGAGTAGCTCTTTGTAGAACCGAAAATGGTGGTGCTAGCTGGCAAATAATTGCAGATTATGGAAATATGGATGAAATACACGTAGATCATCATGCCATGATCATTGATGAGTTTACAGGTAGAATTGTAGAAGGGAATGATGGTGGATTATATACGAGCTATGATTATGGTAAT
>JAYEKK010000291.1:0-1730 GCA_034660955.1 Candidatus Cloacimonadota bacterium
CTGGTAGCACCACCTATATCAAGAATATTTGTAACAATATTCAATGCTGGATCAATGATACAGATCTTACCTAAGATCGTGTTCCAATCTCCCCCACAGCTCACATGGATATTCCCATTAATTGCTGCCAGAAATTGCGGGTTAATCTCGGTTGGAATAGTTGCTTCAACACTGAATGTAAGCAAATCTATAACACTAACAGAACAATTGGAGTAGCCGGTTCCGTAATCGCTATTTCCTACAAACAACTTTCCATCCAGAATAGCCATTCCGGCAGGATTTCCACCTACAGAGATTGAACTTTCCACACTATCGGTATCAAGGTCTATTTTATAAACTTTATTTATCATCCCACCAGTAACATAAGCATGATTTTCATCTATAATGATATCATATGGATTTGAAGAATTTTCTATGTAAATATCTGCAATAGTGGTTCCTGAGTTTATATCAACTTTTTGAATACTGTTATCTCCTGAATTAACGATATAGGCAAACTCACTTGTTAATCCCACACGATTTGGATACAATCCAAGTACACAAAACACTTCATCTACTTCACCCGTTTCAAAATCTATTCTGGATAAAGTTTCACTTCCAGAATTTACTACAAAACCAACTACTCCCCACAAATTCAATGCTGCAAACATTATTAAAATCACTAAGCCTTTTCTCATTTTATTCATCTCCATTTATTTTATTTTTTTCTCGTTCCCAAGTTTATCTTGGAAACACTTCTTTAAATCCATCTTAATGCCTCGTTCAGGAGTGAACGAGCTACACTCCGTTTATTCTATTTATTACAAATTAACTTGCTGTTCCCTCTCCTCACAGGAGAGGGCTGGGGTGAGGTTTTATATCTTCCATTCAACACCTAAATTCATTTCCCAGTTTAATCCTGGTTGTGGAACATGATCGTAAATCTCATACAATTTGTTAAAAATATTATTAACTTTTATTGCAGGTGTGAACTTGAAGTCTTTCCATTCAACAAAATACTCAGCACCGATATTCAGTAGATCGTAAGCTGATAACTGATGTTCTGTAGTAGCTTGATAAGAATTTGTCCATTGTTCACCAATGAGTTTATATGACACATTCCCCAAGAATTTTCCAGATTTTAATCTCACATTTATATCGAATGAATAATCCGGAACATAAATGATCTTACTTCCATAATTCGGATCATTTTTCGATCTATTAATAGCTGAACTTTTTGTGTAATTTGCCACAAGCTCCAAAGATCTGAAAGGTTTCAGATTCAATTCAAAATCCCAATTGTCAATTTCTGCAACAGAGAGATTCATTGGTTTCCATTTTTGCAATTCATCTCTAATCCAAATTATCATATCATCAATATCATCATGACGATAAGTAACCTTAAATGAATTATTTAATAATTCCAGTTTTGAAAAGATCTGCCAGCTAAGGGAACTTTCCGGTTTTAGATCGATGTTACCGGATACATGTGTATCACCTTTCCAAAAAAGACTGTAGTAGGAAGGCAGAGTATAACCATTTGCCGCATTCCCACCAAGATATATCTTAAAATAATTTTCATAAGAAAACTCAGGCTCTATCTTCCAACTTGTATGATCATTAAAATCTGTTGTATGATCCCAACGGGTTGATGCGATTAAACTGGTAGTATACGGAAAATGCTTTTGTTTGAACTGGGTTTTTCCAAAAATTGCATAGTTATTTCTGTAAACTTTTTCAATGGATTGATC
>JAYEKK010000292.1:0-25837 GCA_034660955.1 Candidatus Cloacimonadota bacterium
ATTTATTAAAAAAGGGTTACAGAAAACATTAATAGAGATTTCTCCATGCGCTTTGCTTGGTCGAAATGACAAAGACAGAATGACTGCAATTCTTTTCCCATTTCACATTTCCCATTTCACATTTCACATTTCACATTTCACATTTCACATTTCACATTATAGTTGATCGGTCTCGTCAAATCTGCGCTGCTTATCTTTCACAACCGCTCTCATCTCTTCCAGGTTTTCATCCTGAAAATAGAGAGCTAATTTAAAGTTCAACTCTTTGCGATTGCAATTAAAAAATGTCACCATTCTTTCAACATATTGTTCAATGAAAACATCTTTCATTGTTTTATCTTTATTCTTTTTATTTTCACGGATATCTTTAATTTCTTCCCGCAATTCAGTGGTAGGTAATTCCTGCGCTTTTTTTATCCAATCCTGCTTCTCATTAAACTCAGCCTGTTTTACCAGCGGCTTTATCATATTCAGTTTATCCAGCCCGATCTCTTTGGCAGAATGTTCATCCACATCAAGCTCGCGAATAAACAGATCAAAATTACTGATTATTTTAGCAGCAAAACTGCCGCTCATATTAAATTCATTTTCCACAAATTCTTTAAAAGTTTTATAACCTTTAAACTTGAATAATTTGGTTCTACGAATATCAGAAAGAAGCTGACCTAACTGCACAAAATTCTCTTCCATATTCTGTTTTAGGTTCGCAACTGCTGCTATTTTTTCATCAGGTGTCATATCAAAATTTGAATTTTCAAAACTCATTTTTCCTCTTTATTTTATTGGATTATATATATTTTCTGCTTTCGGGAATTTACCGTCTTTCACTTCACCCACAAACTTATTTATACTATTGGGAATATCTTTATTCAACTGAGCATAATTCTTCACAAATTTAGGTTTAAAATCCACCATCCCTAAGATATCATGATATACCAGCACCTGACCATCAGTGAATTTGCCGGCACCAATTCCAATGGTAGGAATAGCAATAGTTTCACTGATCGTCCTGCCCAGCTCCTCCGGTATCCCTTCCAGAACCAGCATAAAAGCTCCTGCTTTTTCTATCTCTTTTGCTTGTGTTAATATTTCATTGAATTCCACTTCTTTCTTGCCCTGTACTCTATATCCGCCAAAAGCATTTATCGATTGGGGAGTGAGTCCCAGATGTGCTACAACCGGTATTTCACAATCCACAATTTCTTTTATCGCTTCCAGCCGACTCGGTTTTCCACCTTCCAATTTTACAGCATTAGCACCACCCTCTGTAATAAGGCATGCTGCATTTATTTTAGTCTGCTCTAAATTTAAATTATAACTCATAAAGGGCATATCGGCAACAATAAATGTATTATCAGCACCTCGCCTGGCAGCTTTAGTATGATGAAGAATATCATCCAGGGTAACTTTAAGCGTATCTTCATACCCTAAGATCACCATGCCCAGACTGTCACCAACCAGAATTATATCAACACACGCCTCTTGAACATATTTTCCAGAGGGATAATCATAAGCTGTGACCATAACAATTTTCTGGTTATCTCTCTTCATCTTTTTAAAGGTTTTCACATTCTTCATAAATGCCCCCTTTATTAATAACGCTCGGTCTTTCTGATCCGGCAGCTGCCGGATTGCTTTTCCCTCGAAGAATCTGGAGTGTTGTAGGCTCTTCCCTCTTCGCTCTAGATACAGAGCTATGCCGGACACAGTCGTCGAATGCTTATGTAAGATTTTCTCAGAGAGACAACTATTTCAAATACCTGTCTCGTTCACTATATATGCATCCGCAATATTGCTGTCGATACATCTCACGATCTTTGGAGATCTTTATGCCTTCTTTCCAATATTCTCTGAAATCGCGGTAATAAAATTTAATGCCGTATTCTTTAGCAAGTGATTCTCCAATTTCTTTTATCAGATCGTGCTTTTGGAATTTGCTATAGAGCAGGGTTGTGGTAAAGGAATCAAAATTACCTTTTTTGGCAATTATAGCAGCATATTTTAAGCGTTCATAATAACAGCTTCGGCAGCGTTCCTGTTCACGAAAAGCAGCTTTTCGCAGGAATTTTTCCAATTCATATTCATCTTTTACGATCAGCGGAAATTTTTCTTTTTCTGCAAATTCCTGCAAACTTTCCAATCGTTTCTTATATTCTGTATAGGGATGTATATTGTGATTATACCAGAATCCATGTATTTCATGGCCTTCTTTCTTTAAATGAAAATATGGCGCCGCGAAACACGGCGCACAACATATATGAACAAGTAATTTCATAACTCTTTCTACTTATTAAAATTCCTTTAACAGGTTGGAAGCGATCACGCTACGTTGAACTTGATTTGTTCCCTCGTAGATCTGAGTAATTTTTGCATCTCGCATCATTTTTTCTACCGGATATTCTTTCATATATCCGTATCCGCCCAATATCTGAACCGCATCAGTAGTAACTTTCATAGCCATATCTGAGGCAAAAACTTTGCACATGGCAGATTCTTTGGCATATTTTTTTTCACCCGAATCGATAAGTCTTGCAGTAGCCATTACAAGTGCTCTGGCAGCTTCAATTTGAGTTGCCATATCTGCCAGCATGAACTGAACACCCTGAAAAGCTGAAATCGGTTTCCCAAATTGAATACGCTGTTTAGCATATTTTGCAGCTTCTTCATAAGCACCTTGAGCAATTCCGACAGCTTGTGCCGCAACCATTGGACGCGATTTATCAAGTGTTCTCATGGCGATCATGAAACCTGTACCTTCACGACCTACAAGATTTTCTACCGGAACCCTACAATTATCAAAGATCAATTCTCTGGTCATCGAACCTCTGATTCCCATTTTATCTTCTCTCTTGCCAAATGAGAATCCTTCCGTACCTTTTTCCACGATCAGGCACGATGCACCACGTGCACCTTTTGCTTTATTGGTAAGTACAAATACCGTGTAAATATCAGCTTCCCCACCATTTGTGATCCACTGTTTTGTACCATTAAGAATATAATGGTCACCATCTCTGACGGCAGTTGTTTCCATGCCGCCTGCATCAGACCCGGCATTTGCTTCCGTTAAGGCAAAAGCTGCCAGTTTTTCTCCATTGGCTATCAGCGGTAACCATTTTTGTTTCTGCTCTTCACTTCCGGAAATAAGGATCGGATACATTCCCAAACCTGAGCCACCCAGCGAAAGACCGATTCCGCCGCAAACACGGCTGAGCTCTTCTGTGATTATCGCAATATCCACTACTTTACCGCTGATACCGTCATACTCTTCCGGAACCAGTACAGCAAAAAGATCTGTCTGTTTAAATATTTCTACGATCTCCCAGGGAAATTCGTGTCCTTCATCATATTTTGCTCTTACAGGTTTGATCTTCTCTTCTGCCACCTTGCGAGCTATCTCTTTTATCTCTAATTGTTCTTCGGTCAGGAAATAATCCATTCTTCCTCCATTATTAAAATCTATCACCTATTTTATTTAATATTTTAGTCAAGCGAAACTACTAACAGCTTGATAACACAACCTTTAAATGAGCTTGGTTCATTTTTTTTGATTGCCCAGTTTAAGTCAATTTATTAATGTAATTCACTATGGGGCTAATTTCTTGACGGCACGGAAGAAATTATTGAAATTGATTATAAATAAAAAATGGAGGATCATTTAACATGAAAAAAGTACTCTTATTAATTTTCATCATTCTTATTTCATATCAATCAATTGTAGCTCAGGGAAATGTAGAGCAGATAGCAAAGGAAATTATAACAGCCTACAAAACTTCCGATGCGGATCTTTTAAAAAAACATGCTAGTGGTATTCTATTACCGGCAATTAATGAAAATTTCTATGCTGATAAACAGGCAAAAAAACTTGTTGCCCTCGCAAATGAGTGGAATGGAAAAATTATAGAGATCCGGTATGGTACGGAAAAAATGATGGGTAAAACTATTAATCTTGTAATGGTTTATTTTAAAAATTGCAAAGATACAGATCAGCTCTGTGTGGTTTTACTCAGCAGTATAGATAAATCTGAATGGAAAGCTGTGGGATTTGGAATTTCAAAAATAGAAAAAGCGGAACTTGAAGAATACTCTTTGGAATTACAGAGTGAAGAAAATATCCCAGCGAAGATCGACCATAGTGAATTCACTATCGAAATGGCTACTGGTAAAATAGTTAAGGATCCATCAACAGAAAAGCTGCAGGAACTATTAAAAACGTTAGATGACGATAATTTCTTCATAACGCTTTCTTGTAATGACGGATTTCTGCAAGCCGCCTATTCTGATGATGGTTTTTCTGCTGAGTATAGCGGACCCGATGGTTATTTTGGTGCTACTGAACTCTTATCACAAAAAGAGATGACTAAATTATTTATTGCCTATATTGATAAAGTGAAAAACTGGAAAGAAGATGTAATTTGGGAAAGTATAGAATAAACTCAATAATCCAATTTGACCTACAGCTTCCGAAGAATCTTTCGGAAGCTTCTTTATAATAGGCTATAAGGATCGATATCAATCACCTGTTTTATGGTACTACTTATGCTTAAATTGTCTTTTAAAAAACTTACTGCCGAAGAGATCACCTTCACACTATCGGCTTTAAGAATAATATGGTAACGAAAACTATTCTGCATTCTGGCAATCGGGGCATCGATCGGACCCAGAACATTTAACTGGTCTGCTTTAAAAAGATCTTTAAACTCAGCAATAATTTTGCTATTTTTAGTTAATTGTTCTTTTAAATATTTTTCATTTTTATGAGAAAATATAAACCGGGCTAGTTTGTATTCTGGTGGATATTTCAAATGTTTTCGCATATTCAATTCACGAGTTGCAAATGATTCAAAGTGCTGTCTCATGGCAGTTGTAATGGAATAGTGTTCAGGATTGTAGGTTTGGATGATCACTTCACCCGATTTCTTACCCCTTCCCGATCTTCCTGCCACTTGGGTTAATAGTTGAAAAGTTCGCTCAGCAGCTCTGAAATCGGGAACATTTAAGCCGATATCCGCTGAGATTACACCCACTAAGGTTACATTTTCAAAATCGAGTCCTTTTGCTATCATTTGCGTTCCGAGTAAGATATCTACAGTTCCTTCACGCATTCTTGTAAACATCGAATCGTAGCTGTCTTTTTTTCCGGCACTATCGGAATCCATTCTTAATATCCTGGCATTTGGAAAGAGAATATTCAGCTGTTTTTCGATCTGCTGAGTTCCGGAAGCACCAAAGGAAAACATATAACTTCCACACTCCGGGCACTTTCGGGGCATATGTGTTTTATGACCACAGTAATGACAGATCAACTCTTGATTTGCACTATGATATTTCAGGGATATATCACAATGTGGACATTCAAATAATTTTCCGCAGGAGATACACTGCACAAAAGAGGAGTGTCCTCTTCTATTCTGCAATAAAATTATCTGCTGACCAAGGTTTAGTTTTTCTTCAATTTTTTTCTTTAATTTTACCGATAGAAGAAGTTTGTGGTCTTTCTCTTTTTTCATATCGATTATATCAACTGTGGGAAGTTCATAGGAAAGAGGACGATGTGACAAAATAAGCTGCGTAAATTTACCCGTTTTCACATTATTCCAACTTTCCAGAGAAGGAGTTGCACTGCCCAAGATAACAACTGCATTGTTCATTTTAGCTCTGAGGATTGAGAGATCTCGTCCATTATAACGCGGAGTATTTTCCTGTTTATAGGTTGTTTCATGTTCTTCATCAACGATAACTACACCCAGATTATTTAGTGGAGCAAATATTGCACTACGCGCCCCGATCACGATCTTGCTTTTGCCAGATTTTATTTTATTCCACTGTTCCCATCTTTGCCGGTCATTCAAGTGGCTGTGCAGAATGGCAATATCTTCTCCAAAAGCATTGAAAAACCTGTCAACCATCTGAGGTGTAAGAGCAATTTCAGGGACCAGCATCAGCGCGGTCTTTCCATTTTTCAATGCACTCTTTATTACTTCAATATAAACTTCTGTTTTACCGCTGCCGGTAATGCCAAAGAGCAAAAACGGATGAAATTTCTCTGAATGAATATATTTTTTTATGTTAGAAACGGCTTTCTGCTGTTCAGCTGTCAGCTTTATATCCATTAATATACGTTTTTGTAGAAAATTAAAATATTGTTTTCTAACTTCCCGAGATTCGATCGATAAAAGGTTTTTCTCTCTGAGTGCTTTTACTATTGAATAGCTGTATTGTTGCGCGATCTTAGCAAGAGGAAAATCATCAGAGATACTCTTCATATATTCATATGCTTCTGTTTGTTTTGCTGTGAGCGAAGGCAGAGGATCAACTTGCTGTAATATCACAAAATTGACGATTTTTGGCTTGATCTTCTCATCAAATACTCGATTGATTTCAATAATACCACTATTTTCTAACTCTTCCAGCAAAGTGTTGAATTCAGAAGTTTTTATTCCTATTTTTTCTTTCAATTTTGGAATATCAAGCCAGTCTCTATTGAGTTCTTTTACTATCTTCTTCGACGCCTCATTATCGATATCTAATTTAGAATTATCGGTTAATCTAACTTTTCTTTGCAACTGAACATTGAAAGCAGAGGGAAGCATTGCAGAGAGTGATTGCCCCAAACTGCATCTATAATACTTACTGATCCACAAAGCCAGTTCTAATAATTCAGAAGATATTTTCGGAATATCATCAACTATCTCGAGGATATCTTTATATTTGATATTTTTATCTATATCTTGTGTCTCCTGCCAGACAATACCGGTATGAAATGTGTTATTAAAAGATACCAATACCCTGCAACCGGGTACAATATTTTCCTTATTCTTATAAATATAAAGCTTTGTAACATTAATAGGAAGTGCAATTTGATAATATTTCATAGTTAAAAAAATAGCCCTCCTGCAAGAGAAGGGCCATTTAATATTTATATATTACTTCATGAATTTCATTCTGAAGCTGTAGCCGATCGGATCTTTAACCGGTATTTTCCAGTTCAAGATGATCTCACGACATTTTGACAGAAATGATTCAGTAAAATAACTGCCTTTGGTTGTTTCAATATCTACGGCTTCAACTTTACCGCTTTTACTGATAATGATCGAGAACTCTAAAGTTCCATACATATCCATCATCATAGTTTCTACACCGAATAACTTAGATATCTGTGGTTTATAGGTGGCAACCACTCTGTCAATATCAGCAACTATCGATTTTGTTTGAGGAGATATTGTCTGTTTAACTTTTATCGATCCTTCTGAAACCATTTTAATTCCGGCAAAGCGTTTTTTAACAGCAGTAAATTGAGCTCTACTTTCAACTTTGGTAATGTTGTAGCTTCCAACATCTCCACCCAGGCCGGCCATATCAACTTCTTCAAAACCGCCTGTTCCACCTAAATCAAGACCTGATAGGTCACCTAATCCACCCAGACCATTACCAGATCCTTCCAGATCAAATCCACCGGAGCCAGCAACATCAAGATCACTGGATCCACGTCTGGCTTTAGGTCCTGTTCCGGATCCCGGACCGCCTGAACCTGAGGCAACAATTTCACTAACTTCTGTAACCTCTAAAAGTTCATTACTGAAATCACCTGTTCCGGTTCCGCCTGCAATACCGCCTCCAACATCGAGGGCAAGTCCAAATTCCTGTTCAAATTGAGCTGAAGTCATGGCCTGAGCATATTCTACCTGCTCCGTAACTTCTTCTTCAATCTCTTCTCTCGATTTTCCAACTTGTACATCTGTAGTGCCTTCAGCCTCAACAGTCTCTTCAACTACCGGTTGAATTAGAGTGGCAAAATCTTCAATACGCTGCATACGTTCAGTAAAATCTACCTGTACAGGCGGGACATAGGTACTTTCTGCAATATAGAGTCCTATCCAGGCAGCAACAAGACCAAGAATAACAAATATCCGCGTGAACTTTTGCTGAGGAGTAGCAGGTGGGAATTTAGCAAATTGTTTAGCAATACTAATTTCTTGCAGGGAAGGAGTGTACGTATATGGTTTATTAAAACTATATTCAATTTCCCAACTACCTCCAAAACTGATAGAACCTACGGTAGAAGGATCAAGAGTTAGAGTTTTCCCCTTGATAAGATTAGCTCTTCTTAAGTCATCCAACCCCAATTCCTGATTATCTTTTTTTACAGTTACCTTCATATTATCGCGCAAATTCATTTTAAAAGATGAACCTTGTTTAGAGATCAATTTGTATCTTTTTGGAAAAGCTTTATCAAGGATCTGCCAGAAAAGATCTCTATCGTTTCCTATAAAGAATTTGTTTGTAAAATCCCTTTTGTGTCTGGCAATATCCAAAATTTTATCTTGATATTTTAATTTTAAATTCAATACTTTATTAACCATAGGCACCCCTTATAATCCCAGAATTTCATCTCTGTTATCTGTGTGAATTGCAGAGAAATAGATGTTTGCAAACGAAGCCTGGGCACTGAACTTTATAAACTCCGTTATATATCTACAGGGTAATTCTTTATCCGCCTGGATCAGCAAGCAGGGCTTATTGTTGGTAGAAATTATTGATCTTGCTTCCATCTGCAGAAGTCTGAGTAGAGAATTCCTGATCTCCGGTTTATTCAAGAAATCTTGCAGAGATCCAACTTCTATACTTTCTGCACCATAGAGTATTTTGTCGGGATAAATTTTAAGAAATACTGCTTTTCCGCTTTCTATCAGTTCATTTATTGTAACTGTAGTTGGCAGGATCATCCCTTCCGGAGCATTTTTCTGGGCAGCATCCATTGAGATATTCTTTATCATGAAAACAAGCAAGATTGTCAGAATATCGATCAAGGAAGTAATGTTAAGGTCTTTAGTTTTGTTACCCCTATTTCTGCTTTGGAATCTACCTCCGCCAGCACGATTAACCTTAACTGATAATACATTCATAATCTGCTCCTATTTAGCTTTATAATATTTCGTTGATGAGGTCAGATATTTGATGTTAGGGAAATTATTGCTTTTACAAATATCAATCGATCTCAGCAACGTGTCAAATTTTACAGTAGGATCGGGAAGGAGGTCAATTGTGCCCTGATTTTCATTATTCTCTTTTAAGCGGGCGATATTTTGATCCAGAGTAAAATAATCGTATGTACCGACAGATAATTGAGGAATAGTGATAATTTCTTCAATTCCCTCTACCATGAGCTCAAACCTATCCGGTAAGAGGGCAAGAGTAATTATTTTAGGTAATTCCTCTAATTCTTCTGTTGCTTCATCACCTCCTCCACCTCCAGCGGCTTCGGTAGGAAGAGTGATCTCAATCATTGCCAGATGAACTGTTACCATTATAGTCATTAACATTGGAATAATAACTATAAACAGATTCATTATCGGAATCAGATTAGGTTCTCTAGGTTCATTTTGAGAACGTGATCTGTTCTTGGATGGACCGTAAGCCATAGGACTAATCCTTCATTGAATAAGTAATTTGGTTAATCGCTTTTACACTGTATTCATCAATATCATTGATAATTTTATCTGCTCTAGACTGAAGACCACCTTTAATAAGCATAGTAGGAATAGCAACCATAAGTCCGTATGCTGTGGTTCCCATAGCCATTGATATACCTTCTGTAAGAAGTCTGCTCTTATCAGCTTCCGGTGCATTAGCCAGTGAATCAAAAGCCATTACAAGACCGAAGATCGTTCCCAACAATCCTAGAAGAGTTGAGATCTGAGCAATAATGTCGAACCAGAAAAGACCGCCTTCAACATTTGGAATTGCCTGCAGACCAGCTTCATCAAAAGAATTTTGTAAATGCTGTTTCAGTTGAACTCCTTTCTTGCCGGATTTAATACCATCATTATAACCAAGAAGTCCATTCCAGAAAATGAATCCAAGCGTAGTTTTTTTGAATTGAGAACAAATACGTATTGCTTCTTCTATCTGGTTATTTTTGATATAACCTTTTAACTTGAGATAAAATTGTTGTGTGTTCAATTTCTCTTTGATAGATAATTGCCAGTATTTGATAATCGCCAAGATTAACATAATGACCAGCAAAAATGAAATGATGTACATAAAAACACCACCATTAATAAACATATCTACAACATTCACCGCAGCTGAAAGACTACTTACACTAAAAAGTAAAACAACGAGCAAGAAAACTTTTAAAATATTGTTTTTCATTCCCTACCTCCCCTAATATAACAACTTATTTGATTTTTTAAATTTATCTATTACATTCAATTTCATATCGGTCTCCAGATCTGTCTCTTTACGCGGCATGATAGAAGAATTATCTGGTTTCCTGATTTCAATTTTTGTCTCTTCATCTAATTCACTTTTTACTGTTTTAACATTAAACTTCTTTGATCTCACAGGTGTCTGACCAAATAGTGAGACAAAGAAGAGTAAAATAATTAATAATAAGATAATAATTTTTTTCATCTTTTCCTCTATTCTAGAATTAATCTCTATCTAGAAACAAATAAACTATCATTTCTTTTACTCTGTCAACTTCTTTTTCGCACGGTAATTCATTTCAAAGATAAGACCTTTGTATTCTCTACCGCCATTTACTTCTATTTCAATGGTATTCATTCCAGGTATCAACTCTTCAACAGTATACTCGAATGGCTGAATCTTTTTCAAACGATCATCAACTACAATACCTTTGTTCTCAACTATCAACTGATCATTTATCCAGATCGTAACTGTATTTTGACCAATACACTTTAAGCTGGCATTGATAACTTCTCCCGATATTTCAAACTCTTTTTTGAAAACTACTGTTTCAACATTATGTGAATCTATCACAGGATACCATATATCTACAGCATCACTGCTTTCCATTCCATACATCTGAGCTTTGAAGAATTTGAAGTTAGAAGAATTTGCAGGGATCCACTCATCTTCAGAAGTAGAATCAGCTACTGCAGTCTCTGAGTAATTCAGCGTATCTGGTGTAGTTGGCTCTACTCTTACTTCAGAAACTTCTTTTCTGGTCATCCAGGTAAAGTCTGAAACAAGGATAAGCTGTTCTGTAGTTTTATGATAGGCAAATTTCTCTTCATCGAATTGCAGAGAAATTGCAGCGGCAAATTTTACAGCATTCCCCTTTGTTGCACCAGATGGAATTTTAAAGATAATATTATTCTTCCCACTGGTGATATTCATGGAAGTGGATATATTATATTGGGGTAGTAATTCATCACCAACATGAGTGAGTTCTTTGGTCATCTCTGCTTCTTTTTCAACCAAAACATTATTTATGTATATCTCTAATGGTCGGTTAAACGCATAGGTAATATTAAGTAATTCCGGTTTAATGTCAGCTTCAATATCTTTCTTGATAAAAGTTGCGAATGTATCACTAACAATTATTACATAAGCAGAATCAAAAGCAACCTGTTCTGAAGCAATATTTACATTTTTCCATATTCCATAATTATATTGTACCGAAGCAAGATCGGTGATCGGTTTTCTATTACTTTTCCAACCATAATTTGTATAATAATATTCATGGATCTTTGGTTTTTCAATTCCGAGATCAACCAGACGATCATATGTTTTTTCAACCCATTCATCTGTATAATCCTTTCCTGTAGAAAAAGTTGTCAAAATAGTCTTATACAATTGTACAGCCTTTTTCAGGAAATTTAATTTGATCTGATTCCCGTTGTTCATAATGGTATTTTTATACTGTTCCTGCTGAACAGGATTGGCATTCATCTGATCACTATTCAATTGATTTGAGATATCAAGGTAGTGTTGGATCTGAATGGTCACAACTTCAGCAGCGTAATCATAGGTTTGGGCTGCTACATATAGTGCCTCTGTACGGTCTGCTGTTTTTAGATCGTATTGCTTTCCTTCCTGAATTAGTGCTATTATTTTTGCTGTCTCTTCATCCGCCATTTCCATCAGTTTAGGAATTCTTCTTTTACCTTCAACCAGATGTTTTTTCCACTCGGTAAGTTCATTTACCCTGATCAATTCATCTGGAGCTTTTGAAAGATAGCCACGCTGCACTTCAGTAATTCCTTTATGGAATTTATCGCTGAATGATGCATAGTTATTATAGTAGACAAAATTATCATAAATAGCTTCTGTAGGAAGAGAGAGACCCTCTGCCAGATAATGTTTATCTAATTCTTTGAATTCTCTGATCTTCTTGTACATCAATTCATACTGCTCTGCAACGAAGAAGGTATCAACTTCTGCATTAACTTTTTTAAGTTTCTCGGCAGCCACTTTTACCAGAAGATCGATCGTCGGATCTTTCTTAAAAAGATAGGCAGCTAACTCTTCGAATTTTTTATCTTCACCGCGATCATTATAGATCTTAGCAACATTGACCAGGAAGTCATTAGCTTTTGGATGATCCGGATAGATATTATCGAACAGCAGACTTAATTCAACCAGTTTATTCT
This sequence comes from Candidatus Cloacimonadota bacterium, assembly GCA_034660955.1. Lineage (GTDB taxonomy): Bacteria > Cloacimonadota > Cloacimonadia > Cloacimonadales > TCS61 > Tenebribacter. The sequence goes on from JAYEKK010000292.1 coordinate 12,399, forward strand.
CATTTTCCAATTCGGCATAGATCTTATAGCCATTTAGGAAAATACTGGCTCTACTGTCTTCTCCGATGTCCAATTTATCTGCATCATCATGAAGTTGCAGATACATCTGGGCAGCTCTTTCTTTTTCGTTATATTGCTCACCTTCATAAAATCCAATGATCTGGAGTTGAAGTTTATATGCTTCATTAGATTCTTTGTATTTATTAATAAACTGCTTACGCAGGCTTTCGCTCTGATTCCAATCTTTTAAGGAATCTGTGATCGTCCAAGCACTGATATATGCAGCGAGAACATCATTTTTACTTTCTTTCCTGGAGGCAATATCAAGATAGAGATCGATCGCTGTTTGATTTTGTCCTGCTTTCTGATAACTTTCGATAGCATTAATAATAAAGCCGATACTTTTATCAGGATCAATATTTTCTAACTCTTTTGCCAGTCTTAAATATTCTTGGGCTGCCGTAGCAAAATCTGCAGAATCTGAAAAAGTAGTAGCTTTTGCCTGAATTGTGGCCAGAATATTATTATTAAAGTTTTCCTTCTCATCTGGGGTCGCATATTTTACAGCTTCACGATAGAACTTTTCGGCATCATCATAATTATTCTTATTTTGGCTTATCTCAGCAAGACGAGAATAGATGATTTTCTTAAGATCGTTTTCTACTTGATATTGAAGCACCAGTTCAAAATCTGTAAAAGCTTCATTGAAATCTCCCTTATTATAATGCAACTCTGCACGTTGATAGATAATTCTGATCAATTCTTTTTCAGCTTGACTCCCTTTATCATCATAATTTAGAAGGAAGTCCTGATATTGGTTCATGGCAGCTATAAACATAGAATCTAATCCGGCACGATCAAGCATCAGCCCTCTTGTTGTATCAACATAGGCTTGTTGTTCAACTGTACTATCTAAGATAGCATAAATTCTCTCATAATTATAGAACTTAGTTTCATGATAGTTATAGATCTTTGGAAAATCGGGATTATTCTCAATAAAATCGCTGATGTTGTCATTAGTTTCAAAATATAATCTTGGATTCTGTGAGTTTTCCGCTAATTCCTGGCTAAAATCAACAACACTTTTATTGATCTTATTTGTATACTCTTCGGTACTGAATTCTTCAAATTTAGAATAATTACCAATCAATTCTTTATATTGGAGATAATCGTCTTCTTCTTTAGATTGAGCAAAAATATTATGATATTTTGGTTCCAGGAATTCATAGGCCACTCTGATGATCTTCAGTTGATCTGTAATATCCTCTTCCTTATTTGTTTGATACCAAATGGAATCAGCTCTGAATTCTGTTGTAAGCCGTTCATATTGCTCGATAATAAGTTCTTCCGCCGCTACACCTCTCCTGGTCCGGTTAGGATTATTTGTATAGATCGTAACTATGGAATCGACCATAGAGGGGCATTCGATACTGCCCGGATATAAGGTAATGTAGGCATTGTAAAGATCAGCAGCCTGCATGGGTGCATTATATCTATGCTTTAAGTTAATTGATTTTAATAATATCTCTTTACCGTAAGCGTCTGAGACAAAAGTATGGAAGATCTCTTTAGCCTTACTGGCTGCTTGAGAATATTGAACAAAATCTGTTCCGTCATATTCAATTAGACTGAAAGCAATATTTTCGATCGCATCAGCTTCAAAGAAAGTAGCTTCGATCTGCAGAGAATCTGTATTGATTATCTTTAATATCTCGGTGAAATCATCTATTGCATTGGTAAAATCACCCATTGTAAAATTTGTCCAAGCTCTTTGGAAAAGACCATAATTTTGCAGTTTATCATCTTCTTGCAGGGTTACCTTATTAAAATATTCCACCGATTTTTGAAAGTACTTTTGAGGAGTACGTGCATCCAAAGCCAATTCAAAGTAAACGATCCCTAATCTATAGAAAGCTTCCGTGTAATATTTTGATTCAGGAAACGTTTCAGTTAGCTCCAGGTGGGAATTGATAACATATTCGAGATTCTCTTCCCTGATACGTAATGAATCCGGCCAATTCATAACCAGCGCAATATTATTTTGTCTGGCTTGATTACGTTTGTCAATTTCAGATTTGAAACCATAAAAGCCGATATTATATAATACTACATCTTTATGTAAGAAATTGTTATCCGCAGCTAAAACCTTCTGATAGTAATCAGTTGTAATCCTGGGATCATTTATATTTATTTCAGTGCTCATCTCAGCTAAGTTAAAATATAGAGTTGCCAGCCCTGGTGACTCAAGATTATCAGCCACAAATCTGAGAGTACGATCATATACTTCTTTTTTATAATTAACCTTTTCCTGATATTTATCTTTTAATTCATTTTTAAGATTCGGCGAGATCGCTTCATCAGTTTGAGCAACAACTGCAGAAATGCTGAAGATGACAATTAAAAATAATATGAAGAATCTATATTCACTATTCATTTCTTACTCTTTCCTGAAATTCTTTATACTCTTTATCCATGATCTGAGTCTGTTTAAAGAGGATACTGAGTAAACTGTACTGATATTGATCATTGGCACACGTGATCTCTTCCATTAAGCCAGATAAGGTATCATCGTAAATAAATTGCAGTCCTTCAAATTCTGCAATCATGATCTCTTTTTGATTACTCAATCTTTGAGCTATCATTTTATTGAAATTTTTAATCACATCTTTTTTCAAAGCCATAAGTTCTTCTTTATTTCTATCAATAGCAGATGCTTCATCCTGTATTAAATTCTGGAAATCATCAGATGGTTTTCCTTTAAACATGTATTGAGCAATAACCTCGATCGATTCAAGATTCTCCTCTATATTGTTTTGGGAATTTCGAATTGAGGGTAACATTTCTTCATGATCATTTTGGATAGCAATCTCTTCAATTTCTCTCCAGGTATTAAGTAAATTCTCCTGATGGATCTTCTCATAAGCTAACGCTTTGGCAAAATTGTAGTCGTTTCTGGAAAAACGGGGTCTGTGTCCAAGATAACTTAATACCTGCAGGGTTATGATAGATGAATCTGAAGAGGCGATCTCACGATCAAGAATATCTGGAATTCTTTTATTCGGCAACGTTTGTGCCAATAGAATTATCGCATCCATATCAGCAATTGTACTGCTGTAAGACATATACTCTTCTTCTAAAATCTGCAACGTAGCAAGAGAATTAATATCAAGTCCCGTATATAAAGCATCTAATGTATTATTGGTCTGATTCAGTGCCTTTTCAATATTATCCGATTGAAGCTTAAGTTTATCCCACTCCTCTCCAGAAATATCTCTTTGGGTAAGCTGCCTTTTCAATTTACTATATCTTTCTAAAAGACTGTATTTTGTGTTCATTGTTTCCATAAGAATATTATTGCGATTGATCATTTCTGAGAGAGTATTCTCAGCCTGGTCATAATTTCCTTGACCCTGCTCAGAAACCGCTACAAAGAATTTTGCAGAAGCAAAATACTGGCTTTTTATTGGTTTCTCGATTATTATATTAAAATAGGCAATAGCTCTACTATATTTTTTATTACTATAATTCTGCATTGCAATTTCATATATTATTTCGTCTGAGATATCAACTTTGGAGTATTCATAATAGTTGTCATAATAAGCTAAAGCCATTTCATAATCGTCATTAACTAAATGCAATCTGGCAAGTGAAATCAATATATATTCGTAATATTCAACTCTGTTACTGTATTTTTTTTCCAATAGAGAAAACTTCTCGATCGAGCTGCTCAGATCCTCGGTGAAATATGAGATAAGAGCGAGCATCGATTCCGATCTGAAGGCAAACTTTTTATCTTTTTTCAAAATTTTAAAGTAAGTTTCCGCTTCGGTGTAATTTGCGGTATTGTAATAAGCCTGGGCCAGCCAGAAATTTTGCTGTAAAGATTTTTCGGCAATGTATTGATCAAAAATATTTATTAGCTCCTGGTCAAGCCCGGTAATAAAATAGATCTCTTCCAAAAGCAGAATGGTTGGATTCATAATTGCAGAACGGGGGTAATCCTCAACTATTTCCTCTAACAATCCTTGAGCTTTTTTATAATCGTTCTTGACGTAAGCCAGTTTGGCACGATAATAGAGAAGCTGATCTTGTAACTCCACCACATCTCCGTAAATAATTTTCTGCTCGCCAATTTTCAGTGCAACCTTTTTGATCAATTCTTCTTCGAACATGCGATTAATAATTTTTGCAGTTTTAGAGAAAACTTTTTTCAGATTGGAAACTTTTCCTTTCTTGTATAGCTCTCTTACGGCAGCTCTTTGCTGTAGGAGATTAAAGTAGTAGGAGATCTCCTCTTCCAAAATAGCTAATTCTCTTTTCTCTTCTTTCAGTTGTTCAATAAGAGGTTTCTCTTTTTCTACCGGTTTAAGAATGGAAGTAATATCTTCCTGGGCAACTAAGGTTGACCCTAAAACCAGCAGTATTAACGCAAAAAATATTTTTTTCATCTTTATAAAATCTATTCTTGTAATAGTTTTCTAATTTCTTCTAACTCTTTTTCTGCCTGCTTCCTTCTCTGTCTGATCTGTTCTAACTCTTCATGCAGCGGGTTAGAATCTTCATTATACATCTCTTCACTCTCAGGTGATACTTTCTTAATTGCTCTCTGCTGAACACCTAAAGTCTTCTTTCTCTTCTCAGCAGCTTTTAATTCAGAAAACTTATCGAGGGTATATTTTAGATTAACAGCAATTTTTTTACTACCTTCATCACCTTTGATACCAAGAAAGTCTTCAACTTCGTACATGCCGGCTCTAAGTGTAAAGTTCTTATAAAAGCCGTTCAGTCCAAAATTAATATTCTGACTATCCCATTCGAGATCAAAACCCCAGAAGCGGGATGGTTTAACATCCATTCCCATAAAAACACCGCCAAAACTTTTAACAGTCTCTCCCTTACCCTGGAATCTTCTCAGTCCCATCCCGAAATGGAAGGAAGTCTCCAGATAATCCATGGCCGGTATACCGGTAATGATAACCAGAGATTTACTAATCGCCATAAATGGAGAGTTGCTGATATAGTCCTGCGCATCGGTAAATTCATGACCCTCTTCATCTAATTCCAATTTTTCATAGTCGCTGACACTTGATAAAATATTTGTCAGACCAAATGAGATTGCCGGCAAGGTTTCAGTTTCATTAATAAGACGAAACTTAAGATTACCAAAAACACCTGCCGTGTTGGTATAGACAATGCCAATCTCACCCCGGTCAAAGAGACCGAACCGGATTGAACCTGCAAAATCATATTCATTATAGCGTTCTTCCATTCCAACTACCATCCCATCTCTAACAAAATAGTTAGTATAGGAAATATCTACCATTTTGTGCGGCAATACATACGCATCCGGTATGTTTATATTACCCAATGTAGAGTATGGCATGGAAAACAGTGCTATACTGAACAAGCATAATATACTTACAAAAAATAAAACCCTTTTCTTCATAATAACCCCCGAGCTTAAAACGATTTTCTTTTTAACTTATTGACAATCTATTCGTCAAGATTTTTCTTTAAATCATGATTAATAATATAAAACGTATTGGTTCTAAAGGAGAAAAACAGGCAAAAGATTTTTTGATCTCAAATAATTATGAGATCATCAAAACAAATTTTCATTCTCCCTATGGTGAGATCGATATCATTGCACAAGACGGTGAGATCTTAGTCTTCATCGAAGTCAAAACACGATCCAGCGATCTAGATTCTGCTCTGAACAGCATTTCAATCTCCAAAAGAAAAAAGATATCCAAAACAGCTTCCTATTTTCTTTCAAAGAATGACACTTTTTATGATATGTTCACACGTTTTGATGTAATTGTTATCCTGAACAGCAGAACTCATACATCATTAAAACATATCAAAGAAGCTTTTGTTCCCACTTTCTAGTCTAATTAATATCATATGTTGCAAACTACAATAAATTAAGTACCCTTTTCTTCAACTTTGTACTTTTCTTTATTGAACCAATAGGCAATGTTCAAAATGTAGCTTGTTCACTTTATGTCAAACTTTTTTTTAAGAACCAGTTTTTGGATGAACTAACTGTTAAGTATTTATACTTTTTATTATTTTGGAAATAAATGCATAATGCGTACCAAATTCAAGAATTAATAACTATTGCAACAATAAGGAATTCCAAATCTCCTAATCTCTTTTAATTATCAATGTTAGAAGTGTAATTCACAATTACAACAACAATAATATAATATTATTATTAATTATAATCTATCCAGCATTGTGACAATTATGTCATTATCGTGACATTAAGAAGACCCTATCGACATCAAGTATTACTCTAACAGGCTCATATCGAATTCCTCACCCAGATAGGCGTTCAGTTGTGAAGAACTTGATTCTTTCGGATCGTTATCACTATAGATCAACTTATAATTTTGGCTAGTCTGAAAATCGAGGAAAAGGTAGGTATAGTTATTATGAATTCGATATTTCCAAATTTCATATTTCTTTTGGGCATATTTTGTATCTAGTCCGGTATTGCCCAACAGAATATCATCGGGTTTACCATTTTTCATATATATTCTTCCGCGATCGGTATTCCATCCATCATTGAAGTGAGTAAAATGTTCATTGCAATATTGGATCCGTTCTTTGATCAACTCATAGAATTCATTTGTCTTTGTAGAGATATCCGAATCGTTAACCTCCCAAAATCTATCAATAAATTTCAGTTTACCTTTATGAGAAAGATCTTTCCATATTTTTGTTTTGCTTGAAGGCAGAAAATATTTCAACAGAACTATTTCATCCTCTAGATCCACAAAGAGTCGATAATTGCTGACACTTTTTTTCTTAATACTAAAATAATCCTCAGTTTTATTAATAACATTTGAGATGGGATCCTTAACTTCAATAATGATCTTATGATAACCTTCTACCAGAGAAGAGATATCTATTTTCTTCTGTTGCGGTATCTTACTTCCACGGCAATTAATTTCACTGATAACAACCTTCACGGTATCATCATCTTTTAAAATATTGATCTTTTCAAAAAGTTTTCCCACCGGGGACTGGACATTTCCCAGTTCATAGTAAAGGTATAATGAATCGATCTCGCCTTTAGTATAAATATGATCACAATTAATAAAGAATAGCTGACCATTTCGATGAAATTTATCCAGATATTCAGTTGTATCGGGAACTATATTGGAAGAGAACTCCAGATCACTGAGAAAAGAATCTCTCCTCAATATGATAAGATCCTTAAACCAGGAAGAACTATTTGGTGAATGAATATCGGTAAATGAAATATGCATTGTATAGACTGAGCTGGGCAAGGTAACGGATATTTTATCCCTGAACAATTTTCCCGATCTGGTCATCTCCTGGTTGGGAAAGATAAGTTTATTTGTAAAATCACCCTCGCTTACAATCTCCTCATCTTTGGTGAGTCTATATTCAACTTTAAGTCCAGCCACAAATCCGGAGTCTGTTTTTTCAAACTGGAGAAGATTATAAGGCAGCTGATAATTAAAATCGAAGACAGTATTATTAGAATTATCCAGAAATCTGTTAAGATCGACAGCGACAGCCAATTGATCTGAGAAAAGCATTGAACAAGATAAGATAAAGAGAATAGTTAAAAATCGTTTCATAACATATCCTTATTTTAGAAACTTAAAGTTAATTTCTGCTGCAATCCTTCAATGTTTTCACACAACTCCTTCAGTTGCGTGTTGGGAAATATCTTCATATCTTTAGGATGCAGATTCAGCATTTTAAAAGAGGAGGTTTCCAGAGCGATATGAAGACCAAAATTACCTCTATTTTCTCTTAATAATTTTTTTAGTTTTTGTGAAAATTCTTCACTAAAATCGTCCTCTTTCATTTTAAGGTAAACCTCGCCGGCAAGTCCTTTTTGTAATTCATCAAAGTGCATGACCTTGGTGGGTATAATTCTTAGGATATTATCTCCGCCATTGGAATAGTTAGACTTTTTGCCAATGATAAAAAGTTCCTGCCCCTCCTGCATGGATCTGATGTAATTCATATAATCATCTCTAAAAAGAGTCACTTCGAATTTACCGTTCAGATCTTCCAGGATAACAATAGCAAAGGGGTTTCCCCTTTTATCCATTTTTTTTATCACCTCAGAGACCACTCCTGCGATGGCTATCTTAGCCGGAGTCGCATCCAAAGATTTTTCTGAAAAGTTTGATGACGTATTTACAAAAAGATCTATCATTTCACGATATTGGTTAAGCGGATGACCCGACCAGTAATAACCCAGAACCAGTTTTTCATGTTTTAATTTCTCATGCAGTGTCCAATCATGGATATCAGCTAATTTAGGTTGATACTCGGCATCTTCCCCTTCATCACTAAAAGCATCGAAGAACATCATCTGTCCCCGCTTCTTCTCCGCTTGTATCCCTGTTCCATATTCCAGGGCATTCTCAATTGCCTCATATTTTTGAGCCCGGTTCCCGTCCAGTTCATCCATAGCACCTGAACCAATCAGGCTCTCTAAAACTGATTTATTTACACTCATCGTATCTGAACGCGTACAAAAATCGAATATTGTTTTATATTCTCCGGCTTCATCCCTATCGCTGATCATGGCATTTATAGCCGCAGTGCCCACGTTCTTTATAGCCCGCAGACCAAAGAGGATCTTTTTCCCGTGCACTACAAATTCATTCTGGCTTTTATTAATGTTGGGTGGAATCACCTCGATCCCCATCGCTTTACATTCATCCACAAAATAGGGGATCTTAGCGGGATTATCTTCCAAAGAAAGAAGAGCCGCCATAAACTCAACCGGATAGTGTGATTTTAAAAAAGCTGTTTGGAAAGCTATGTAGGCATAAGCTGTCGCATGACTTTTATTGAAAGCATAGTTAGCAAATTCGAGCCAGTTATTCCAGATGGTTTCAATCACATGCGATTTCACACCCTTTTGGGAAGCTCCTTCCACAAATTTAACCTTTAATTTTTCCATTGTTTTCAATTTTTTCTTACTGATTGCCTTTCGTAATGTATCAGCTTCTGCACCACTTAATCCACCCATTTCACGAGCGATCTGCATTACCTGCTCCTGATAAACGGTCACACCATAGGTCTCTTCAAGTGAATTCTCCGTAAGCTGATGGATAAAAGATATTTTTTCTTTGCCCTGCTTTCTATTGATAAAAGTTTCAATAAACTGCATCGGACCAGGACGATAAAGAGCTACCATAGCAATAAGATCTTCAAATTTGTTGGGTTTTAGAGCTGAGAGATATTTCTTCATGCCGCCGGATTCAAATTGGAAAATACCATCGGTCTGTCCGTTGGAAAGCAGTTCATAAGCTTTCTGGTCGGTAATATCGACATTATTAATATCAACTTCAATATTTTGAGAATTCTTGATAAGTTCCACTGTTTTTTTGATCAGGGTTAATGTTCTGAGGCCCAGAAAATCCATTTTCAGCATTTTGAGATCATCCAGCCATTTGCCTTCATATTGCACCAGAACTGCCGTTTCACTCCCTTTTTGAGTACTGGTAGCAAGTGGAACATAGTCACTCAAATTTCCGGGACCGATAACCACACCCGCTGCATGCACACCTGTATGGCGAACCAGTCCCTCTAAAACTTTTGAATAGGTAAGAATCGAAGAATAAATATCGTTCTCAGACATTTTTTCGGCAAATTCTTTGGATTGTTTTAGAGCTTTTTCAAGTGATATGCGAGGAGTTGAAGGTATCAGTTTTGTTATTTCATTCGCTGTTGCAGCCGGCAGATCCATTACCCTGGCCACATCTTTGATCACAGATTTGGCTCCTAAGGTACCAAAAGTAATGATCTGGGCAACACTTTTACGTCCATATTTTTTTACTACATAATCTATGATCTTACCTCTGCCTTCAGCACAGAAATCGATATCAATATCGGGCATGCCGATCCGGTCCGGATTCAAAAAACGTTCAAAGAAAAGTCCATATTTAAGCGGTTCTATCTGGGTAATTGACAATAGGTAAGAGACGATGCTGCCCACGGCAGAACCACGACCGGGACCAACCGGTACATCCATATCACGGGCTGCATCGCAGAAATCTTTCACGATCAGGAAATAATCATTATAACCCATCTTGTTGATCACCGAAAGTTCATAATCTATCCGCTTTTTTACCTCAGCCGTAATTTCTGGATATCTGGTCTTAGCCGCTTCATAGCAGAGAAATTTCAGATACTCTTTGGAATTTGTATAATCATCAGGGATATCAATCTTAGGAAAGAGGAAGTTATTGTAATCTAGTTTCAGGTCAATCTGATCTGCAATCTTCAATGTATTATCGTAAGCCTCTGACTGCTGCGGGAAAAGCTCTCTCATCTCCTCTTCCGATTTGAAATATAGTTGGTTAGTATTATATTTCATGCGGTTAGAATCAGATAGTGATTTACCTGTTTGAATGCAGAGTAGAACATCATGAGCTTCCGCATCTTTCCTATTTATATAGTGACAATCATTTGTAACGACCAGTGGAGTATTTGTATCCTTAGCTAATTCAATCAACATTGGAGCAACAATTTTTTCCTCTTCTATTCCATGATTCTGGATTTCAAGATAAAATTTGTCCGGAAAAATATTCTTAAAGAAATTCACAACATCTTCAGCCTTTTGACGATTCCCACTTAGAAGAAGATGAGGAATCTCACCTTTTAGGCAAGCTGAAAGACAAATAATACCTTCCGAATATTCTGCAATAAGACGTTTATTGATTCTTGGTTTATAGTAAAAACCATCCAGATACGCTTTTGAAGAAAGCTTGATCAGATTCTTGTAACCCTGCAAATTTTGTGCCAGTAATACAAGATGATGCCTGATATCTTTCTTGGCATTTGCATCATCAAATTCGTGATTGATAATATATGTTTCGATGCCGATAATGGGTTTGATGCCTTCTCTTTTAGCTTTGTTATAAAAATCGATAACACCGAACATATTACCGTGATCGGTCATGGCAACAGCCGGCATCCCGAATTCTTTAGCCTTTGCAATCATTTTATCTGTACGGCAGGCACCGTCTAAAAGACTGTATTGAGTGTGATTGTGTAGATGAATAAATGCCATTTAGAATCCTTTTTTTAGAATTTCTTACATTTCAGAATTAATTTCTTCAACTAAAATATGTAAGTTAATATTTCTTCTGTTTTTTTTATGTCAAGATGAAACTATGTTAGAATTTCTTTTATTTCTTAACGTCACATATTTATGTAATTTGACTTTGGAAATATTAATCAGAATAAGAAACAAAAGCCATTATAAAATTCCCTAAACAAAAAAACCATTTGACAAAAATTTAGCTGACTATCAACTCGGTGAGTGTGTACTCAGTAAATGGGGGATAAATGAATAAACGCCAGATACAGAAGCAATTTACACGAGAAAAAATTATTAATGCTGCTAAACAAATATTTATAAAAAGAGGAATCATTAATACAGCTACATCACAAATTGCAGAAGCAGCAGGGATCGCACACGGCACACTGTTTTTGCATTTTCCCAATAAAGATTCACTGGTGATTGAATTACTTGATATTGAATTGTCAAAATTCAGTGATAACATAAAGCAGTTGATTGTTGAAACTACCGATGTAAATACAATGTTAGAGCAATATTTAAATCTTATTCAAGAAGAAGAGGGATTTTTCTCATCACTGGCCCGTGAGCTGCCAAGTTATAAAGATGAGTTGCGCCGTAAAATATTGTTTAGAGAATCATTGATCAGAGAACATTTTCATCAAGCAATAAAAAAAGGTATCGAGCAAAATGCTTATGCACAGGTTGATATTCCAGGCACACTCACTTTTTTATTCGGCACAATTAATTATTATTTAAGTCTGAAAACTAGTTTTGTGCAAGATGGAGGTGTTATTGAAAAATTCCATGATCAAATAATTAATACATTTATGAAGATCTTAAAGAAAAATTAAGGGAGGTTCTTGTAATGAACGAAATTTACATTTGCAGAAGTTGCGGGAAAGTATTGAAAGAGAAAGAGGATTTTGCTGATGGAAAGATCGGTAGTGAATACTGCAATCAGTGTACAGATGAATTCGGCTATATGAGAAGATATTCCCAGGTTGTTGAAGAGATCAAGCAGAAACTGATGAAGCAAATGTCGCTTTCGGAGGAGGAAGCGGAAAAGATGGCAATGGAAAATGTCTCGGACATACCGCACTGGGCACAGCGCGAAAACTTGATCAGCTCCAAAAAGAATATTATAATTACCGATGTTGGAAGTACCACAACCAAAGCAATTCTGCTCCAAAAAACCGGAAAAGAATTTAAATTGAAATCTCTGCATCACGCTGCCACAACTGTAGAAAAACCGGTAGAAGATGTTAATATAGGTATTTATAGAGCAGTTAAGCATATTGAAGAAGAGACTGGTATTCTCTTATTAGAATCTGGCTCAACGGAATCAAAAATTATCTTCAATGATGACACTTTATATTTAACAACAAGCAGTGCCGGCGGTGGATTGCAGATATTGGTGATCGGGCTAACCCTGTTTGATTCAGCCAGCAGCGGCAGGAGAACCGCTTTTGGAGCAGGAGGTGTGATCCTCGATACTTTTGCAATAGATGATAAACGCAGCAGTTTGGAACAGATGCAGGCTATGGGCGTGCTACATCCCGATATCATCCTCATGTGCGGTGGTATTGATGGTGGAGCTGTTTCACCGATTCTACGACTTGGTGAGATTTTACAATTGGCAAACCCAAGTCCAAAATTTGGAGATAAAACCAATATCCCGCTGGTCTTCGCCGGTAATACCGAAGCCAGATCTTTCATTGCAGGATTATTCGGTAAAAAATTCGATCTCTTTATAGTTCCCAATCTGCGGCCAAAACTTACAGAAGAGAACCTGACTCCTGCCAGAGAGAAGATCCATCAGCTCTTTATGGATAATGTGATGGAACAGGCTCCCGGCTATTCCCGCCTTAAAAAGATCGTTGATGACGACATTATTCCCACCCCGATGAGCGTCATAAATTCACTTCAATTGATAAGTGAAAAACTGGATGAAAATGTGATGGCTGTTGATATTGGAGGTGCAACTACCGATATTTTTTCCAATATCTTAGGAGAATATTTCAGAACTGTGAGCGCAAATTACGGTCTGAGCTACAGCATCTCCAATGTACTTAAAGATACGGGATACTCAAATATTAAAAAATGGCTGCCAGATGGATTGGATGACAATTACATCACCAACTACATTGTCAACAAAATGCTCTACCCAACCTTTAATCCTTCTGCTGCTCCACAGATCGCAATTGAACATGCTATTTCCAAAGAGGCGATCAGGATGTCTAAAAAGCAGCATATGGAGATGAATTTCAATACTAGAGAGATCGGATTTTTAGATAAGATCAAGCTGAAACATAAAGATCTGGAAAATATCACTGAAGCTTTTTATATTGAG
>JAYEKK010000293.1:0-7799 GCA_034660955.1 Candidatus Cloacimonadota bacterium
GAAAGAAGAAAAAAATAGATAAGATTTGCTTAACAATATTAGTCGGGATTTTCCCAAATTGTTTCAAGACAACCTTTCTGTCCCCTAAAGTTTAATAAATTAATGGTCGGGATGAGAAGATTTGAACTTCCGACCTTTCGGTCCCGAACCGAACGCGCTGACCGAACTGCGCTACATCCCGACGTGAACATCTTTTTTATTTGATAATTGTTGTCAACCATTCCGAATAAATTCAAATTAATTAACTACTAACAACTATTAACTTGACGTAATATTGGCTCAAAAATTGCTTCCTAACAGATTATAATAAATATAATAAGGGGAGTATAGAATGAGAAGAATAATTTTAATAACAATTTTGATTTTACCTGTATTAATTTCAGCAATAAATCTTAAAATTGAAGAACCGGTAATAATGGGAAATTCATTTAGAAATGAACTTCCACAAATTATGACACCGGGTCAACCGGCGATGCCTTATATCCCGATAAAAGTTCTACTGCCAATGGGGCAGAAGATTACTTCTGCAAATGTAGAACTTACTGATCTTACGGAAATGGGAGGTGCTAAATATATTGACCATACCAGAAAGATGCAGCCGATCTCACAACCAACACCGGATAATACACTAAAGGATCAGGCAATTTATTCTCGGAATGCTAACTTTCCCGAAATGAATTATGAGTTATTGGGAACTCAAAGAGTAAAAGGATACGATCTGGTAATTATCAATGTCTATCCATATAAATTCAATCCGGTTACAAAAGTTGTTACTTGGTTCCAAACTGCAGAGATCACAATTAATTCCAGCTATGATGATGATGTTTATAATGTGCAAAATAAAATGATGATCGAAGGTTATAAATCTGATTTGGAAAAAATGATCATCAATCCCGAAGCTCTTTACAATTACGATAAAACATATTCCAATTCAAGTAGAACACTAGTTAGTTCGGATGATCCTTATACAATGATCGTTATCACAGATGCAGAGAGAGAAGTATATCTGCAGGATTTTGTTGATTGGAAAAACGATCATGATGTTCTTACTGCAACATTTCTTACTTCCGATATCTATGCTGAATATACAGGTGGAAATGACCAGGAGAAGATCAAAAATTTCATTATTGATGCTTATGAAACCTATTCAAGTACTTCTAATCCACTGGAATATATTCTTCTAGGTGGCGATGATGAGATAATTCCTATTCGTACAGTTTTTATAGATACAGGTTGGGGAACTTATGATCACAATATGCCATGTGACCTTTATTATGGATGTTTGGATAATGACTGGGATGGAAATGGAAATGGTGTTTACGGTGAAGTTGCAGATAATGTTGACCTGATCCCAGAAGTTTCTGTTGGCAGGTTTTCTGCAGAAACTCAAGAAGAATTCGAGAATGTTTTTAATAAAACATCTTTCTATGTAGATAACCAAACAGTTAGTGATGAGATAGTTTGCTTGATTGGAGAAAACTTAAACAATAATCCCTTAACCTGGGGTGGAGATTACAAAGATGAAGTTGCTGATATGGCTCCGAGCTTGGAAGAAGATTATCATGTAAACAGGCTTTACCAACGTGAAGGAACTTATAGTCCAGAAACAGTTCGTGATGCAATTAATGGTGGTCTTGCTGTGATCAATCATATGGGACACTCTAATGAAAACATTGTATTCGGTCAGACTTCCAGTTATGTAAACACTTATACAAATACAAATTATGGTTTTGCATATACTCAAGGATGTTATCCTGCTGCTTTTGATGAAGCAACAAGCTCATCTCTTGAGAGTATCGGTGAGAATTTGGTGATTTCCGAGCATGGTTTATACGCTTTTATTGGGAATACAAGATACGGATGGTACAGTCCTGGCAATACTGATGGTCCTTCCCAGTATTATGATATAGCTTTCTTTGAAGCTATGTTCAATGATGATCAGCGTCAATTGGGAAAATCATTATCTCAATCTCGAGCAGAACTTGTGAATATGGCTTTGGGTAGTGGTGTGATGCGCTGGGTACATTATGAACTTGTGATCTTTGGAGATCCCTCAGTTGAAGTGAAATATGCAAACGGTTCATTTCCGTTTATCCAGCCTGTAGGAGTTTTATATGATGACTCTTTATATGGTGATAATGATAACACTCCGAACCCGGGAGAACAGATAGAAGTTTTTATAGAATTGGAAAACTTGCCGGGTTGGGCTGATGCAGAGAATGTTACAGCTACAATCGAGTTTGAAGATAATACAATTGAAATTATCATTGGAACTGTTGACTATGGAGACATTCCGGTTGGTACTTCAGTGACAGGTTCTTCGTTTATTATACAAGCCCCACAGGATTGTAATTATGATACATACATTTATACACTACATATTTCTGCTCCTGTAAGTGGTGGCGGAGTATTTGAAAAAGATTATTTAATGGAATTTGAAGTTTCACTCTTCCAGCAGAACTGGCCTTGGTCAGCTAATGATCAGGTTTTATCAAATCCGATAATTTGTGATTTTGATGGAGATAACGTGAAAGATATTCTTATTATTGATGTAGAATCAAACATTAATATGCTTCATTCTGATGCACAAATGGTTAGTGGTTTTCCGTGGATTGGAGAGGCAAATATCTTAAAAAGCACTGCCTATGGAGATATTAACAATGACGATATAAATGAGATAGTGATAGCAGATAGAGATGGAAATATCTATGCATTGGATAATTCCGGTTCTCAAATTTTTAGTAGTTCTATTGAATATCAGAATCTGCTCACTCCGATGATCACAGATGTGGATGGAGACGGTCAGATGGATATCGTTACATTTGATCTCGACCATAAATTATCTGTGTTTGATAATAATGGAAATATATTACCTAACTTCCCGGTAGAACTCCCTATGACACTTTTCTGTGATATGGCTTCTGCAGACCTCAATGGAGATGGGAAAAGCGAGATATTGATATCTACGCTGGATGCTAACTTATATGCATTTGGTTATGATGGTGAAAATATCAACGGATTCCCTTTAGAGCTTTCTGCCGTCTCAGCTACAGCTCCAATTGTGCTTGATAATAAAAAGATCGTGATCGGAACAATTGATAATAAACTGCATATCATCAGCCCAACAGGTGAAGTTCTTGTTACCCAGGCTTTGAATTCAAAAGTTGCTTGTTCTGCCATTGCTGCAGATTTTGATAACGATGATCAATTGGATATCGCTTTTACCACAGATGATGGAGAATTTTATATTATTCATCAGAACGGAGATATTTTACCAGGTTGGCCGGTTGATATTTCAAGGTCGATCTCAAATCCACCACTAGCCGTTGATCTTGATAATGATGATAATTTAGAGCTTGTTTGTTTTACTGTAGCCAATGATCTCTACGCTTTCCATAATGATGGAACCGAAGTTGAGTTCGCTCCTGTTACAGTTGATATAGGTGCCTATGGACCAGCAAGTGTGGAAGACATAGATGGTGATGGTGATTTTGATTTTATCTCCGGTACTATTGCCGGTGCACTTATTATCGATTGTAAATTAGATAAAGGAACTAAAATACCATGGTCAACGTATCGTGGAAATTACAGAAGAACCGGTTATTATGGCGATAATGAAGTAGTAACTGATGCTGAAGATTTAACTGTAATTCCGGCAAATCCTATTCTTAATCAGAATTATCCAAACCCATTCAATCCTGTAACCAATATTTCATTTAGTCTACCGCAGGATAGTAAAGTGGATCTGAATGTTTATAATATTCGTGGACAGAAGGTTCGTGAATTGGCAAATGCAGAGTTCAGAATAGAAGGTATGCAAAATATACAATGGAACGGTACTGATAATAATGGAAAAAAAGTTGGCTCAGGGATTTATTTCTACAAGTTGGAAGTTGATAATTCCACAGTAGATATAAAGAAATGTATCCTGCTTAAATAAATATTACTCAAGAAAAGAATGTTGCTGTCTCTCTGAGAAACTCTCACAAAGGCATTATTACGAAGAGTCTACAGCACTCCAGATTTTTCGAGGGAAAAGCAATTGGAATTCCTCAGAAAGACGGAGTGCTTTTATATTATTTTCCTGCTTGTCTGGTCGAAGTCCCGAAAGCATTCGTGACGAAGACTGGAGTGTCCGGCATCTGCCGGATGTATCGAAGGATAGAGTGAGATTAGACTATCTATTTTAATTTGACAAATAAACTTCAAATCCAAACCTCAATTTTATGAATATTGATAAGTTATTAAAATTTCTGAAAGATAAAAATAATAGAAATTTCTTTAAAGAGCTTCAAGAATTAAAGGAAATTACTATTAATGATATTCAACAATTAATATCAAACAATCCTGATAAACCAATTAAAGAAATGCTTAGCCAGATCAAAATACAAAAAAAGAATTTAAGCAAGATGCCAATTTCAAATGAACTTCTTTTCACAGAACAGGGAGCACAGCAGGCAAGTTCATGGAAGCTTGCAAAGTATCATGCAACAAAGTTTAAAGCATTTATTAAAGTAGCAGATCTTTGCTGCGGTATCGGTGTTGATCTAATAAACATTGCCAAAGGGAAAGAACAGATTTATGCAATTGATCTGGATGCTGATATACTTAAAATTGCAAAATATAATTGTAAAAGCCAAAACTTGAATAATATCAAATTTATATCAGGCAAAGCAGAAGAATTTAATCAGCGGGTTGATGCGATCTTCATTGATCCTGATAGACGTCCCGGAAGTAATCGTAGAATTGCTCCCGAAGAATATTCACCACCTTTTTCTGAAATTATGGAATTGAGAAACATTTGCCCGAATATTGCAGTTAAATTATCTCCTGCTATAGATTATAAAAGATTAAATTTACCTATAGATTCTACACTCGAATTTGTTTCGGAAAATGGAACTTTAAAAGAAATTCTGCTTTGCATGGGGAAACTTTCCACTGAGAACTGTGAACGGAAAGCAGTACTATTACCAACCAATCTTACTTTGCAAAATTCTAATGTAAAATCAAAAATCACCGAAATACAGAAATATTTGTTTGAACCTGATCCTGCAATTATCAGAGCCGGATTGGTTCAAGAATTGGGAAGTAAAATAGGTTACAACCTTATAGACTCAAAACTTGCATTACTAACCGGTTCACAGATCGTACAAAGTGACTTCGGGAAAATTTATGAAGTTAAAACAATAATGAAATTCGACCTGAAGAAAGTTCGAAAATATGTACGCAAAAACGAAATTGGTGAGTTGATCATTAAAACACGTGGTTTCCCCGAATCTGTAGAAAAATTCAGAAAAAAGATAAAGCTTAAAGGTAATAATTCAGTTGTAATGTTCATTCTAAGAAAAGGTGATGATCACATTTTTGTATTTACACAGATTGTTAAACAAACGTAGTCATCCTGCCTGCCAAGCCGAAGCTATGCGAAGGCTGGACGAGTCTTGCACGTCGCTCTCTTATGGAAGGATAGACTTAAATAAAGCAACTGCACAACCCGGAACAATTCAACTCCTCCGTGTCGCTTCAAGTCGTCGTCGCAAACTTCTTACGACTCGAAACTCTCAACCCAAAAATACATATCTTACCTTTCCTTTTTATCTGTGCATATCCGTGTTCATCAGTGGTAAAAGATTGTATAAAGTAGACTCACAAACTGTTAAATAAAAAACGCTTGCTTATTTTGGAAGAATATAGAAATTGTAAACAAAACAAAAAAGGAAGATAAAAATGAAGGGAACTGTAAAGTGGTTTGATGAAGGAAAGGGTTATGGTTTTGTGATTACAGCGGAGGGAAAAGAATTTTTCGTTCACTGGAAATCAATAGTGACAGTATCAGAATTGGGTAGAAAAACACTCATCCCGGATGAAGAAGTAGAATTTGATACAATTGAAACGGACAGAGGAATTCAAGCGATTAATATTATCAGATTGAATCCGTGATCTGTTAATTACAATTTATTGCGGCGCATAAGTGCCGCTATTTTTTTATGAACAACTTTTTACCAACATCCTTGCAAGATCTTAAAGACAGAGGTTGGAAACAACTCGATATCATCATCATTACAGGTGATGCTTATGTTGATCATCCCAGTTTTGGTCCTGTTATTATTGCCAGATCTCTGGAAGCAGAAGGATACAAAGTAGGAATAATTTCCCAACCTGACTGGCAAAGTGATAAAGACTTCAAGAAGCTCGGACGTCCCAGATTATTCTTTGGAGTATCTTCGGGGAATATGGATTCGATGATAAACCACTACACTGCACTTCGTAAGATACGTTCTGAAGATGCATATTCACCCGGTGGAAAAAGTGGATTGCGTCCGAATAGAGCTGCAATTGTTTATACTCAGAAAGTTAGATCGATCTACAAAGATACACCCGTGATCTTAGGCGGAGTAGAAGCCAGTATGCGAAGATTGCCACATTACGATTATTGGAGCGATAAGTTAAGAAATTCTATAATCTTTGATTCAAGAGCAGATATAGTTGTTTATGGGATGGGCGAGAGAACAATTAATACAATTGCTGGAAAGATCAATAACGGTGAAGATATTAAGAAAATGAAAAATATCCCTGGAACTGTAGTTATGGGAAAAGAGGTTGAAGGTGCAGTTGCTTTACCGGAATTTTCGGCTGATCTTTCAAAAAATGATTTCTTAAAAATGCATAAAATATTCTGGGATAGTTTCCGTGATAAAGTTCTCATCCAAAAATTTGGGAAGAGTTTCCTCATCCATAATCCCCCTGCAAAACCATTATCCACCAAAGAACTTGATAGAGTTTATGATCTTAGGTTCACACGCCAACCGCATCCAGATTATAAAGGAAAGAAGATTCCAGCTTTTACTCAGATCAAAGATTCTGTAACTGCTCATCGAGGTTGTTTTGGCGGTTGTCATTTTTGTGCGATTGGTGAGCATCAAGGTAAAACGATCAGATCACGCAGTATTGGTTCGATTATTAAAGAGATCAAAACAATTGCATCAGATAACAATTTCAAGGGTACGATCAGCGATATTGGCGGTCCTTCGGCTAATATGTATGGAATGAGCTGTAAATTGGGAATCAGCGAAACCTGTAAAATAACTTCCTGCCTTTTCCCTGAAATTTGTTCCCATTTAGATACTTCCCATCAACAGCAGAAAAAACTCTTAAATGAAGTTAGGAAAATTCGAAAGGTCAAGCATTCCTTTATCTCTTCCGGTATCAGGTTTGATCTGGCATTAAAAGATATTGATTATATAAAAACAGTAGCTAAATATCACACCAGCGGACTTCTCAAACTTGCACCGGAACATATAAGTCCGGAAGTTTTGCATTATATGCATAAACCTTCTATCAAGCTTTATGAACGATTCCATGATATATATAGCGACTATTGTAACGATATTGGCAAGAGACAGTTTATTGTTCCATACATTATTGTGGGTCATCCGGGCTCCAGTTTAAAAGAAACGATAAAACTAGCAACTTACCTCAAGAAGAACGGGATCAAATTGAAACAGATCCAGCAATTTACTCCAACACCAATGACGCAAAGTACAATGATGTACTATACCAGACTTGACCTTGATGGGAAGAAGATCAATACTCCAAAAGGCAGGGAGATCAGGTTGCAGAAAGCACTTGTTCAATGGTTTGTTCCACAAAATAAAAAGTTGATTATTGAAGCTTTGAAGAATGCCGGCAGAAAAGACCTGATAGATTTCTTCTTGGATAATGAACAAAAGGTAACACCTAATAAACGTAAAAGAAGAAAAAGATGAAGTAGGGTCAATTCTTCGAATTGACCGACAAAC
>JAYEKK010000294.1:0-7797 GCA_034660955.1 Candidatus Cloacimonadota bacterium
CTTTGTTTCTTTCACTATCCTTCGATACATCCGGTAAGGGCTTGCCGGGGCAAGCCCCGACACTTTTGTTGAGCCTAAAACTCATAAATCTCTTTTCTTCCACTTCCTGTTCTTTGTTTCTCGATCTAGCAGATCGAGCTACATTTCATCCTGCTTTTTCCCATTTCCTCCCTCTCCTCTCAGGAGAGGGTTGGGGTGAGGTTACTCTTTTCTCAAAGACAGAGCTTTGAGTTACTAATCATATTTCTCATTTTCAAAACCCAATTTCTCAGCTTTCTTTTTGTGCTCAAGTGATTTCTTATAATTTCCTTTTTCTTTGTACAATAAACTCATCATATAATGATAATAACCTTCCTTTGGGTTTAGTTCAATTGCTCTTTTATAAGCGATCAATGCTTTATCATATTGTTTCATTTTGATAAGTACACTCCCAAAATTTACATAAAGTCTATGACTTCTCGGTGCAATATTTTTAATTTGTTTTAGAATTTTTAATGCTTTTTCAAAATCACCTTGATTTTCATAATACTTTGCAATTCCAGCTAAAGCGTAAACATTATCAGGTTTTAATTTTACAGCACGTTTATATAATTTATAAGCCAATTCCTTTTTTCCAAGAGCTTCATAAGCCGTAGCCAAATTAGTTAATATCGCTGGATTATTTGATTTTATATTATCGGCTTGGGTTAAATAATCTACTGCAAGTTGATATTCTTGTTTATGGAAAGATATTGTACCGAGAGAGTATAAAATCTTTTCATTCACAGGATCGAGGTTAAATGCATTACGCATGATCTTATAAGCTCTATCAGGATCATTATTTCCTAAAGCTTGAGCAGATCTTTTTATCATCTCTTCAATCGATAATTGTTGTGTACTTTTTTCATAATCTTTTTGTAATTCTATTTTTTTTGATTCATTATTTACTTGAGCAAGTTCTTTTCGGAGTCTATCAATTTCCAAATATGCTTCCTGCGTCCTCTGGTAAGATTCTTCAAGTTCACGATTTATTTCGTCGTTCAGCATAAGATCATCTAAATTTCCGATCACTTCATTTTCATCTACTTCAATTTCAGCTTTGATGTAATAGATCTCGCCATTCCATTGTTCATCCAAAATTTTAGTTTGCGTTACACCGGCAGTCATCACTTCGACCTGTTTGGAAGTAAGTTCTTTCAGTTCACCACTGATCTCGGAAGTTTCATTTTGAATTGTGGAATACACAAATACACCGATTTCTTGCAGCAGCAATCTTTGAACTTCTTCCAAGGCAATAGCTCGTGAAGTTATCTTACTGTCTGCATCACCGGCATTATAAGTGTATTCACGTACCCAGGTTTTGGCATTTAATAATACTACTGAGCATAAAATTAGAATTAGAATTATTTTTTTCATGTTAACTCCTTATAAAATCTACTGTCACACTGAGTAGATACGAAGTATCGTATCGAAGTGTCAAGACAACATCTTTGTTTCTTTCACTATCCTTCGATACATTCGGTAAGGGCTTGCCGGGGCAAGCCCCGACTTTTGTTGAGCCTAAAACTCATAAATCTCTTTTCTTCCATTCACTCCCTCTCCTCTCAGGAGAGGGTTGGGGTGAGGTTACTCTTTTCTCAAAGACAGAGCTTTGAGTTACTTTATCGCTTTTAATCTATCCTCTACAATTTCTAAATACCTGCTTTTCACAATATCTGTAAGATACGAACGATTTATTAAATCAATAACCATATCTCTTTTCATTATAAAATCATTTATAAATCTGTCTGCTCTGAACCAATCAACTCGTAACTTCTCTGCCAACTTAATAAAATCAATTCTTTTATAAAAACCATTACTTTTAAAACTTTTTGTTTCGAAATTTTTAAAAAGATCGAGTGCCATTCGAGTCTCATTGGGAAAATGAACTGATGTATTAATAAGGTCATATGCTGGAGACATAATATAATCTCCATACGAACTTTCGATAATCGAGAAATTTTTCAAATGTGCATCACCATTTCCAAAAACATAATTAAATAAAACCTGAATATAGAATTTCTCAATTTCAATTTTTGAAGCAGTTAGAAAAAAATGAACCATTCCTCCAGCTTCTTCATAACTGCTATCATATTTATAATTAATACCTGAGTTCTCAGGTGTTTCATTCATCAATTGGCAAAAATCTTCTTGGCGAAGTTTATTCTCATTTACTCTATCAAAACGTTTTGTAATATAAGCCAATTCACCATCAGAAAAATGTATCAATCCATTTTCTGCAGTTTTCATTTTAAAAACTTGTTTTGCGATCTGCATGGTAAGATGTTCATTAGCAGGAATTTCTTCAGTAAATTGCGGAGCAGGATTTACGGGGATAGGTTTGAGAATAAATAAACCATTCTTCTCTGTCGGGACTAACTCATTGTCTTTTATCTTCAATGAAATTTTATCTTGGACACCGGAAATTGAAAATTTATCTGCAAGTTCTATCCGTTTTTTTAAGAAATCTTTTTTATCAAAGTTCAGAATTGGACGGATATTTCTGTTTCCATCAAATAAAGTTCTTATGCAGGATGAACAATAATTTTGCGAAGATATTTCTTTTAAACATCCCAAACATTTATACATTTATTTCCTCGATAGTAACTGAACCGGCTGTATCGTACTTAGTTGTTTTCAACAGTCTTTGAAAGTGATCATCAGGATCGGTCTTTAGTTTTTTGCATTGTATTTCCTTTGCTATTCCTTCTGCAAGAAGTCCAAAGAAAAAGGAAAACAAGTAAGGAGATTTGAACTTCTTTTTCTTTTTTGGAAGAGTCAAACTTATGGATTTTGTATTTTCATCCTGCAGAAAACTATCTTCATAAACAAAGATATATTCATTTCCCTTTTTTTCTAGAATCCCTGCTAATCTTCCTTTCTGATATACTCGTCCTTTTGCAGACATTATTCATTATCCTTTACTTTTATTTTTATATCCATACCTAAAACATCGAGTATCCGCATCATTACAGCAAAAGTAGGGTTTCCTTTGCCTGATTCAATATCACTGATAGTGTGAAGTGCAACTCTGGATATCTCAGATAGATCAATCTGATTTATACTTAATTCATTACGTCTGTTTTTTAATAGTTGACCTAATTTTTTATTCTTCATTTTACCTCTATTTTCATTTAAATGAAAATCAAGTGTATTTTTCTGATTAATAATATCTTTGGCAAGCTCTTTTTTCGTTTTAATGAATATTTGCCTGTCAAAGGAGAACTTATGAACCCCTCTGAAAACTACTTTTCTTTCGATCTGGAAGATCGGTTTACAATTCTTCCTGCATTTCTCATTTTCCCTTTTGTAAAAGGGAATTGCAAGGGATTCTGTATTCTCCCATTTTCTCCCTCTCCTCTCAGGAGAGGGCCGGGGTAAGGTCACTCATTTCTAAAAGATAGAGCTTTGAGCTACAATTCTTCCTGCATTTCTCATTTTCCCTTTTGTAAAAGGGAACTGCAAGGGATTCTTTATTCTCCCATTTTCTCCCTCTCCTCTCAGGAGAGGGTTGGGGTGAGGTCATTCTTACTCATCATACTTTTCATTCAATAATTTAAGATATTCTCGAATCAACTCCTGATACTCCTGCGGAAGATCTTGATAATCTTCTTGCAGAAGAGCTTTCTTCCTCATTTTGTCAAACTTTAATTTGATCTCTTCCGGTAGATCCCAATCTTCAATCTCGCTTGTTTCTGCTTTTCTCTTTTTAGAAAACTCTCGTTTATGGATCGATCTCTGTGCATCGAGAAGTCTTGATAAAATTCGCTGCTGCTTATCAGCTATCTCTTGATTTAGTCTTCCTCTTTTCAGATCATGAGCTATAGATTCAATATCTTCGATGATCTTATTAAGTGCTGAAGTCTGTTTTTGCGCTTCCGGATTTGATTGCAGCATTCTTTTTAAATTCTCGGCAAGACGCTGTTCATCACCGGCAAGTTTTTTTGCCTGACTTCGCATTTCACCGGTCATCCTTCCATTTTCAGAAAGCTGCATCATCATCTGTTGAGTCATCATATTCATCATCATCTGCTGCTGACCCATCTGCTGCAAAGACTGCATCATACTTTGCATTCCACCACCACCGCCACCTTGCTGCATATTGTTGCTGGACTGCATCAGATCGTAGATCATCAAATTTATTCCTTTCTGAATATCCTGTAGATAGTTTTTTACTTTTGCAGTTTTTGCATCATTTACATATTGAAAAAATTCTCGAAACGATGAAAAGGTATGATTAGCATCATACATGAATTTTGGACCGATAGCAAGAATTATCATTGGAACTTGATAAAGTTCTTTTACGGTAAGATCAATACTTTCGAAGATCGAGATCTCATCCGATAGAATCAGGAACGGATCATTCGAATAAGTATCTGAAATGTTTTCATGATATTGTGAGAAAATAAGTAATCGCTGAATTGTTTTTTCTAATATCTCTGCTGCATCCAGCATCATGCCTGATGACATCATCTGCTGCATATTTTCCAATTGCATTCTCATTTTTTTCATTTTTTTAGAAGCCTGCTGTTGGGATTCTTGTGCTTCTTGCATCTTGTTATTTTGCAAATTTTCTTCACTCTCTTCAAGATTGGCTGAAAGACTATCCTGTTCCAT
Source organism: Candidatus Cloacimonadota bacterium (assembly GCA_034660955.1). Lineage (GTDB taxonomy): Bacteria > Cloacimonadota > Cloacimonadia > Cloacimonadales > TCS61 > Tenebribacter. The sequence continues at coordinate 4,636 of JAYEKK010000294.1, forward strand.
CATTTCCTGCAGTTTTCTCATATCCTCTAAAATCTCGGAATCTTTTTTCTCATCCATCAATCCCGCAGCTTTTTCCATCTGCTCTGTTAAATTATCTAGCTTTTCTGATATCTGCTGCTGCTGTTCTGCTAATTTTTCATTTGATTCGCTATTCTCTTCTGTTTTCCTATTCAGTTCATTCTGCATCTCTTCCATCTCTTCAGCAATTTCAAGTGCTTTTTGAATGGACTGCTCCTTTTTGATATCTTCCAATAATTTTAAAGTTTGCTCTAGTTTTTCAGAAAAATCTTCCATTGAGAATTTGAAATCTTTCATTGCTTTTTTCAATTCTTCGGGATCAATATTTTCCAATCTTTCTTGCATTTTCTTTAGTGCTTCTTGCAAATCATCATTAGAAATTTCTTCCATTAACTCTTGTATCTTTCTCATTTTTTCCAAAGTCTCAGAGGATAGTGCATTATTATTCTCTAGTCTCTTCATCAGCTCATTGAAATCGTCGGCAATCTTTTCCACATCTTCATTCAGATCATTTTGTTTATTCAGCAACTTTTTAATTTCCTTTTTATCTTCCCAGCTGATTTCGTCCTTTTTCATCATCTCACGACGTTTCTCTTCGAATTCTTTTTGAAGTTCTTCAGAACTTCTCAAAGTCTTTTCCAGAATATCAGATTTTTCTTTTTCTTCCCTTTCAATTTCTTTATAAATTTCTTCAATGGAAGGAAATTTAGCTATATACTTTTGAGAATAAGCAGTTTGTTTTTGTGGAGAGTTGTCAGATACTTCAACCCAATATGTTACTTTGTCACCCGGGATCATAAAATTCTTATTGAGATCGAAAACATGATCTTTTGTTATTGTATTGGAACTTATTGTACTCGTTATCGGAGCGATTATCTCTTCATCATGATTTATGAAATAATGCAGCTTCATATTCCGCAATCCATAATCATCGGAAGCCAGGATGGAAAGTGGAAGCAGCATATTTTGTGTAAGAAGAGTATCTCTGCCGGGTGATGTTATCTTTATCTCCGGTTTTCTATCTGGAGTTGCAGTTATCGATCTTGTTATCTTTCGTGACTTATTACTTATAATATCTTCTAATCCAAAATGATAATTCCCATTATTTTCTATAATAAATTCACTGCGGAATGATGATCTTCCGAGACGATCCATCTCTTTATATTCACCATTTGAGAAAAAAATCTCAGCTTGCTCAATCGGGTTATTGGCAATAATATTCAATATCACTTTGGTCCCGATAAGAACTTTAATATTCCCACCTGTGTGCTTTTGGGTTTCGGGCTTTAATCCTGTGTAGGCAGGATATTCATAACGAATTTGAAGATCCTCAATTATCGGAAGCTCATAGACTATTATGTCAAAAGTATCTGAAACAGCAAATGGTGTTTTGATGAAATAAGAAAAAGAGAAATCCAAATTATTAAAGATCTTTTTATGATTAAGCATCTTCTCCTCACGCCAATTCTTTTCTATCTTATAAAAGAATTTATGTTCAACTTCCGGCTCAGGATCAACTACATTTATTTCAAGTTTGGAATTACGTGTAATAGAAAGATCTCCGGGAAGAACTTCTACAAATTTTTTATGTTGAACCTGCGGCAGTTTCTTTAATTTGAAAAAATTATATGTTTGTGTGAAATGCGATTGATTGAAGATAAAAAGCAAACCTGAGAAAAAGATCACAACTATTGTGATAATAAGCATCGGAATTAATTTGCCTGTATCAGTTTTTATTACTTGGTTTTTTGCTTTCTTATCTGCTTTAATAAGAATTAATTCTAATATTTCACTCTTATCGAGTTCTCTCTTCAATTCAAATGCATTCTGGTATGTATCAGCTTTGTCATTATTGAATTTATCCAGGAATTTTGCAGCTTCAAAACGGGATAAAAGTGCTCTATTCACCTGTAGAACAAGATAGATAAAAACAAGAGCCATAAATATTTTAAGGCTGATAGCAAATAGGAGTAATGGTCCTTGAGAATGAGGGGCTGGTGAATAAACAGCAAAGAAAATATTGAAAGTAAGCAACACCAAAAGCAGAATCATCATCAGATATTTAAACCCGATAACAATGTTTTGTTTAATTAATAATTCTCTTATTCTTCTTTCAAATATATGCATTTATTATAAATTCCTATATTTATTTTCTAACTTTGGTAAGTAATAATATTAGCTTAATAAAGCAAGAAAAACTTTGACAGAAAAATAGATGAGTCTTTGTTTGGTTTGTTTTAAGTTAGTCTAAGAAAAAGCATGATATTGGTATTATAGATTTAAAAATAATGCAATTAGGAGGACACAATGTATAAAGGAAAACGTTCTTGGTTTTTTTTAGTATCTAGTATCATATTCTTTTTACTTTATCTCTTTTTATTATTCTCTTTAAAATTATATGGAGTTTTATCTACTCCAATTCAATACCTTTTAATTTCACTTTTATTGCTTTTTGAATTTATACGTAATTATGTAATAAGAGTTACAATCACAGATGATTCAATTCAATTTAGAACTCTATTTAAAAAAGGAGAAGTACTATTTAAATCAATAACTTCAATAAAATTAACCAGTTTTAGTAAAATTATTATCTTCGAAGCAGATAAAAAAATTGTTATTCCTCTTGAACTGCAGAATTCAGCTTTGTTTCTAAAGGAATTCCAAAAAAAATATAAAGAGAAATCAAGTAGCAAACTGGATCAAGAACAATATTTTAAATTATTGAAAAGAAGAGCTTTTAAGGATCAGCAAAATAATAGAATTAATCTCCACTTATGGAAACCAATAATACTTACGATAATTTTATTTTTTCTTTCTAATCTATTAACAAAAACATTAACACCTTTTAATATTGTCAGGCTAATCTTTATATTAGTATTACCAATCACTACTTTTTTTCTACCTGAAATAAATTTTGCCTTTAAATTGGAAAAAAAATCTAATATTGAGAATGATATTTTAACACGAAATTTTAATTATGAAAAAAAGATGTATCAGAAATACTTTATATATGGATTATTAGCTTTAATTGTTCTGATGGGATCTTTTTGGGTATTGTAATTTTTATTGTTTTTTTACATAATAGAAAAGGCTCGCAAATGCGAGCCTTTTCTTCTTCTTTACTTTCTATACTTTGGTTCCCAC
>JAYEKK010000295.1:0-1717 GCA_034660955.1 Candidatus Cloacimonadota bacterium
CTTGAACATCATAAATCCCCAGCTCAGGAGGAGTGAATGTGCCTTCCCAACTGGTGCCGCTTCCTGTCATTTCCACAAACAGAACGGAATCATTTGGGCATATAATTCTAAGAAGTGGAGCAGAATTCATTTTTTTATAATACACAGATTTATCTTCATTACAACCATAATTACCTTGTTCATAGATCGAGTGGGCATTTTGATAATTATCTACAGCACATTTTGGATAGCGGATATTTTGGTTGATCAGATATGGTTGTTCCTGAACAAGCGTTAATTCTTCATCTGTCATCGGGAGTCCATTCCCATCCAGATTACCATTAATTTTTGTGTAATAAGCGGAGGTTACCTGCTGGCTGCTTTGTGCCCAGACTATGTGAAGGTTATTTTGTTCATCGATATCCATACGAGCTGACCAGACTTGATTGTTGCTTTGTGTTAAGAAACTTTGGTTGATACAGATATTGCCATCGGGAGTAAGTTTCATATAGGATAGCAGGTTAGAAGAACCCGTCCATTGCTGCCATATTATGTGAACATTATCATTACCATCACAGATTATCTGCGGTTTATTCATTTGCTGGGAAGGATTGTAGCATAGAGAAACAGGAGTTGACCAGCTATCACCCCCGTCATCAGAATAAGCATAAGTAATGTTATGCATATCAGCAGACCAGATGAGATATATTCTGTGATTTGTATCAATTGCTATTCGTATCTCATTCGTCCAAGCATTTGCTCCGGTAATAATAGTTTGATTATTTACAAGTATTGTCCCATCAGCATCGATCTTGGTGAAGAGTACATTACTGCCGCCGGCATTGGAAGCGATATAGGTGATATTATCACTATCCACAAAACCTTCCGGATCGATAGTAGGCTGACCAAGATAAACATTTTCCTCAGGATTATTTACAATTAATGGATTACCGCCGGGTCCGTTCCAATCAAGATGTTCTTCAAAGATATTACCATTATTGTGCAATTTGTACATATCAAAATTTGAATTCGGAGTCGAATATTCATACAACTTGATTCCTGCATAAACATTGTTTTGATTATCTTTTCCCAATCTAGTATTCAGCCACCAGTAATCAAAATTGGTTGCTGACCAGATAAGTTTCTCATCCACCCAGCCGGTAAAGAGATCTTCATCAGAAGTGACATGAATTGTAACATCTCCATCCTCTATATGAGTAATTGTAAAAGATGGTGGAACTGTATCACGTGATGAATATGCACGAATAGAGGTACTCTCTGAAATAACTTGCGATGAATAATAACTCGTTTTATTTCCTATTACCGGATCAATTTGATCTGAAAAACAAAATACGGAAATCGAAATCAAAAAGATTACTAAATAGAACTTTAAACTAAACATATTATCCTCCTTATATTATTTAATTTTCGTTAATACAACCACCGAATTTCTTCAGTGGTTGTAAATAACAATTCTTTCAATTATTTAAGTAAAATCATTTTCTTAGTACTTGTAAATTTTCCAGCCTTCATTTTGTAGAAGTAAATACCACTAGTAACAGATTTACCATTATTATCTTTACCGTTCCAAATAACAGAATGCTTACCAGCTGAAAGCTGATTGTTGACAAGCTGTTTCACTTTCTGTCCTTTAATGTTATACACTTCAAGAGTCACAAAATCGGAGTTTTGTGTTACTGAAAACGAGATCGTTGTGGTTGGATTGAACGGATTGGGA
>JAYEKK010000296.1:0-7762 GCA_034660955.1 Candidatus Cloacimonadota bacterium
CAGCCCATGTTCGATAGATTGTGGGCTGGCAAGAATGGACTTTATGAGAAACGACTTGGAGCTACGAGAGCTTCCCGCACAACAAGACTTGCTTCCATTTATGATAGGAATATACTGCTTACCGGTAGTTCTGACTGGTACATCACAGAGATGAATGCATTAATGGGAATTGATGCCGCAACCAGAATCCATAATAAGAAAGAACAACTTACACCTTACCAGGCTATTGAAATTTACACAAAAAATGCTGCGATTCTTTCCGGTGATGATAATAGATTCGGTACAATTGAAAAAGGAAAATTAGCTAATTTTGTCTGCTTGGAAGAAAATATTTTAGAAAGCAGATCAATAAAAGATATTCAAATTCATTCTGTGGTTGTAAAAGGTGAGCAAAAGTTAGTTTAATTTTATTTTCTTCCACCTAATTCTTAAGTTTCCCCTGTCACACTGAGTAGGAACAAAGTGACATATCGAAGTGTCGAGTATACAACTTTGATTCTCTCCCTATCCTTCGATACTTGGCTAAAGCCAAACTCAGGATGACCATTGTCCCCCTTCGTAAGGGGAAATAAAAAGGGGTTTCTTATTGTTATTTTATACTCGTTAATATTTTTTCAATTTCTTTATTAAATGCTGGAATTTTATCTTTGATTATCTGCCACACTTCTTCAGCATCAATTCCAAAGTAATTATGAGCGACGAGATTCCTGAATCCCTTTATTCTAAACCAGTCAATTTTATCATATTTGTTGATAAATTAATTACTCATTCTCATAATCATTTCACCAATAATTATAAAATTCATTAATGTAGCATCAAAAGTTTTTTCATTAGTAAAAAATTCATCAGCATCAGAAAATGAGTTGGAATAATGCTGAATTTTAATAAGATGATAATTTTTTAAAATTTTGTTTGTTGATTTTTAAATAATTTAATATTTCGTTTTCCTCATTTTTGAAACTTACAAAATCAGTATTATTGTCAAATCAAATTTCATATACTGTTTTAATTGCATAGACTCTTCGTCGAATGTCGTTGTAAGAATTTCTCAGAGAGACAAATTGGTTAATTTGTATTCTGCATTTTATAAGCAATTAATACATTGTTCAATAACATTGCAGTTGTTATCGTTCCAATGCCGCCAGGTACTGGAGTAATTGCTGAAACTTTCTCGAAGCAAGCTTTATAATCTACATCACCAACATAGCGATAACCTTTTTCAGCATCTTCAATCTGGTTAACTCCAACATCAATAACAATTGCATCATCACAAACCATATCAGGCTTGATGAATAATGGTTTCCCAATTGCAGCAATGAGAATATCTGCCTGTTTTGTGTGAAATGCCAGATCTTTAGTTCTGCTGTGACAAACAGTAACGGTCGCATTTCCGGTTTCAGATTTTCTTAATAACAAGTTTGCGAGCGGTTTCCCTACAATATCGCTTCTGCCAACAATAATAATATGCTTTCCGTTTGTCTCAATTTCGTAAAATTTTATCAACTCTAAAACTGCTGCCGGAGTAGCCGGGATGAATCCCTGTTTATCAAGTACAAGATTTCCCATATTAAGCGGATGAAAGGCATCAACATCTTTATTAGGATCGATCTTCATAATAATTTCAGATTCATTTATGTGGGATGGTAACGGTTTTTGCAGCATTATGGCATTCACGTTCTTATCATTATTCAAAGCTTCGATCTCTTTTAATACTGATTTTTGATCAATTGATGCATCCAAAATTCTGGTTTCAACTTCAATACCAATTCTCAATCCTTTTTTCTCAAGATTCTGCACATAATATTCTGCAGCCGGATCGTTCCCAATAAGTAAGATCACTAATTTTGGTGTGATTTGTGTTAACTCAATCTCTTCATTTATCTTAGCATAAATTTCTTTAGCGATTTTTTTTCCTGACAATCTTTTCTTCATTAATATTTCCGTCTAATTCTTTGAATTCTTACAGCTTTCCCGGTATCATCATCAATTTCAATAACAACTGCATTTATCTGAAGTCCACCCTCTGCTGGTTGAAATGGTAGATGCATCGAAGTCTTCATTTTTGAAATAACGATCTCCTTTTTAATACCTATACATGAATCATGCGGACCTGTCATCCCAACATCCGTAATATAAGCTGTGTTATTGGGAAGGATCTCCTCATCAGCAGTTTGAATATGCGTATGTGTACCAATAAATGCACTAATCTGTCCGTCAAAATTGAAAGCCAGTGCTCGCTTTTCAGCTGTAGCTTCTGCATGGAAATCAACAAAAATATTGTTAGTTACTTTTTTAATTGATGGTAATATTTTCTCAAGTGCCAGAAGTGGTGAATCGATCGGATTCATATAAACTTGTCCTAAAATGTTAAGGATAGCTAATTTTGATCGACCAACATCAGTAATATAATAAATCGCACCAACTGCATCCACAGTATAGTTTAAAGGTCTAAGAATTCGTTTTTCTCTCTTTAGATATTCAATTGATTCTTTTTTATCCCAGATATGGTTACCACTGGTGAAACAATCAACACCACACAAGAATAATTCTGCAGCTGTTTTTTCCGTTATGCCTTTTCCATGAGCAGTGTTTTCTCCATTGGCAATACAAAAATCTATTTCAAATTCCTTCCTTAACTCAGGAAGGTACTTCTTCATCAAATTCCTTCCGGGGGAACCAAAAATATCACCAATAAATAGAATATTCATTATTTTGCAATCGCTGTTTGCCGTGTCTCGCGAATAACTAAAACTTTGATCTGACCAGGATATTGCATTTCTGATTCTATTTTTTCTGCAATATCAGAAGCAACAAAAGCGGTGTGTTTATCATCAACTGAAACCGGATCTACAATTATTCTTAGTTCACGTCCGGCTTGAATTGCAAATGATTTATTAACACCTTCAATTGAGTTTGCAATCTCTTCCATTTTTGTAAGACGTTTCATATATGTTTCAAGCATTTCTCTTCTTGCGCCTGGTCTTGCACCGGAAACTGCATCTGCAACCTGAGTAAGAACCGCATAAACACTTTGGTATTCAACTTCTTCATGATGAGCTTCTATAGCATTAATAACTATTTTACTTTCTCCATTTTTTCGTGCAACATTTGCACCGAGACTGGCATGTGAACCATCATATTCGTGATCTATTGCTTTTCCAAGGTCATGCAGGAATCCGCAACGACGCGCTAATTCCTGATCAAGATTTAACTCGGTAGCAAGAATTCCACAAATCCAAGCTGCTTCCATAGAATGGCGAAGAATATTTTGTCCGTAACTTGTACGGTATTTTAATCTTCCAATAAGTTTTACTATGTTTGGTGAGATGTTATGAATATTTGTTTCCATACAGGCTTTTTCACCGATTTTAATGAGATTGTTATCCATTTCTTTCGTGATTTTTTCGATTACTTGTTCGATACGTCCCGGATGAATTCTGCCATCCGTAATCAATTTTTCAAGAGCAAGACGAGCAATTTCTCTACGTACAGGATCAAAGCCTGAAAGGACTACAGCTTCAGGAGTGTCATCTATGATCAAATCAATTCCAGATGCCTGTTCAAAAGCTCTGATATTTCTACCTTCTCTACCGATTATTCTTCCTTTCATTTCATCATCTGGAAGTGAAACAACAGAAACAGTTGATTCAGAAACGTAATCTACAGCAACTCTTTGAATAGCTGTAGAAAGGATTCCCGCAACAAGCTGATCAGCTTCTGCTTTAGTATTCTCAGCTATCCTGCGAATCTCTTTTGCAGCTTCATTACGAGCTTTATTTTTTAGATTGTTTTTCAGTATTTGAATTGCTTCATCACGAGATAATCTGGCAATTTCGGATAATTTTGTGTTCTGCTGTTCAATCAACTCATCAAGTTCTTCTTTCTTAGAAGCTATCTCAACTTCTTTAGTTTTATTTTCTTTTTCAAATTCCTGAAGTTTATTTTCTTTCTTATCAAGATTTTCCAATCTATTATCAAGTTTAATAACACGTTCGTTATATTCTTTTTCCAACGTATAAATCTCACGTTTACGTGTGTTAATTTCTTCTTCATATTCTTTTTGAACTTTATACCATTCCTCTTTAGCTTCTAAAATAGCAGCTTTCTTTAGATTTTCTGTTTCGTGTTTTGCATCATCAATTATCTTCTTTGCAAACTCATTTGAAGAAAGAATTTTTTTATCAGCAGAAGATTTCTTTACGAAATTTATGATCATAGAAATAAAAAGCCCAATCAGAAATGCACTTCCAATGTAAATCATATTTATATTTTCCATTACTCACCTCACTTCAATCTATTATTTTACCCGCGATACCGTGTACCATGTACTTCTGGAACCTTGGAACAAGGTGGACGTCTACCGTTTTTTGCTTTGCATCTCCAGATCATGTCAGGTTCATGCGCCACAAAGGGCCTGACTTCCTATTCATAATTGGTTCTGAATATCGATAATATCACGAATACCGCAGGCAATTATTTTTCACTAATTTCTATATTATCCAACAGATCATTGATCTGTTCAAATTTTTCTGATAAATTCTTATAATCATCAATTTCAGAAAAATATTTCTCCGTCATTGATAAAGCATAAAGAACTAATAATTTATTTTGATCTACTGTATTGAACCTTTCGTTCAACTTCTCCAATTGGTTCTCTACATATTCAGCTGTCTCTATCAATTTTTCAGGTTCGTCACTTCTAAAATAATATGTTCTACCTAAAATTTTAATTTCAATAGATTTCATTGATCTTTATAAATCATTCAATTGATTAAAAATACTATCAATTTTAGTTGATGCCTCTTTCATTTTATTATTATAGTCATCTAACTGATCGCGAAGATTTCTGTTTTCATTTTTCAAGAATTCAACTTCTTCCTTTTGTTTGCTGTCAGATTCTACTAATCTTAATAATTTATCTTCATTTTCATTTTTGAATTCACTAAGAACAGCATTCTGCTTTTCGAGTTCTGTTTTAGCAACAATCGCATCAGCATATTTGCTTTTTATTTCAGTATAACTATTTATTAATTTTTGAATTTTTTCATCTAGACTAAGTTCCGATCTCTCTTCCATGTTTACCTCATCTCAGCATTGTATGAATTTTTTAAAGCACTAATAACTTTTTTTAGAATATTATTAATGTATTCATCCGTCAAGGTTTTTGTATCTGAACTGAACACAAGGCTAAAGGTAAGACTGTGAAACCCCTCTTTGATATTTTTTCCTGCAAATTCATCAAAAAGCACAATTTTAGAAATACTTTTTTTTCCTACTTTTTTTATGGTTTCGATTATATTTACATATTTATGTTCTTTTGAAATCACAAATGAAATATCTCGTAGAATTGGTGGAAATTTTGGAATATTCTCAAAAACCGAATCGCTAAAAATATCCATTGCAAAAATGGCATCAAGATCAATATCAAAAGCAAATATGGGAATATCAATATCATATTTAACAGCAATTTTAGGATCTATCTTACCCAAGCTGGCAATGGTCTTTCCGCTTGTTATTATTGAAGCCCCTATTCCTGGTTGATAATAGGGTTCATCTGACATTTTATATTCACAATTTTCTACCTTCAATTCAGCAAGAATGCTTTCTGTTATCCCTTTCACATCATAAAAATCTATCTGTTCAGAATTATCTTTCCAATAAACAGGATCGAGTTCACCGTAAAGAAGTCCGGAAAGATGCAGTTTCTCAGTTGCAAGTTTTTCATCTTTCCTGGTAAAAACTTTTTTCAATTCGAAAATTCTAATATTTTTTTGCCCGTGATTTATGTTATAAAGTGCATTTTTAAGAAGACTTGGCAAAAGCATGGAGCGCATAATGGAAAAACTATCTCCCAATGGGTTTTTGAGTTTTGCAAAGTTTCTACGTAGATCTTCTTTTTTAATATTAAATTTATCTAGATCTTTCGGATCACCAAAATTCCAATTGATAACCTCTGAGAATCCATAATTCACAAGTGTATCTTTCACTTTCCTACGTGTATAGAAAACCAATTTATTCATGATATTCTGAGATCTTAAAAATGTTGGTACATTATTATAACCATTCAGACGGATCACTTCTTCGATCAGATCAATCTCACGAGTTAAATCTTTTCTATAATATGGGATCTCAAATTTTAATTTATCTTCCGATTCTTTAATGAAAATAAGTCCCAATGCTATAAGATAATCTGTGATCTGCTTTGAAGTAATTTCAATCGAAAGAATCTTTTTTACTCTTGAAGGCCGAATAGAAACTTTTCTTAATTCTTTCTTGGAAGGGAATGAATCCAATTTTCCTTTTATAAGTTTGCCACCAGCAATATCTAGGATCAATTCACAAGCTCTAACGCTTGCCAGCTCAGCAACTTCATCTGTGATATCTCGTTCAAAACGGTAGGAAGAATCAGTTGAAATTTTCATGCGACCAGCTGTCTTACGAATGGAAGAATATAAGAAATTTGCAGATTCAATAACAATATCTTTAGTATCAGAAGTAATGTGTGAATTTTCTCCACCAATAATACCGGCAAGTGCAATTGCACGTTCTTCATCAGCGATCACGATATCATCTGTATTAAGTTTATAAGTTATTTCATCTAGAGCTGGAAATTTTTCATTTTCCTTAGCTTTACGCACAATTATTCTCTTCCCATTAATTAGAGAATAATCAAATGCGTGAAGTGGATGACCAAATTCCATCATTACAAAATTTGTAATATCAACTACATTATTAATAGGTCGTAAACCAACAGAAATCAGTTGCTTCTTAAGCCAACTTGGTGATTCTTTAATCTCAACTTTTTTAATAATTCTAGCTGTATATCTTGTACAAAGTTCTGGAACTTCGTTTTTCAGAGAAAGATGATCTTCTATTGGTTCATTACTTTCATTAAGTTTGGGTTCCGGTAAAATAAGAGGAAGTTTTAGTAAGGCAGAAAGATCTCTGGCAACACCTATAATCCCAAGCAGATCAGGACGATTTGGAGTTATTTCCACATCGTAACAAATATCTTCAATACCAAGATAAGAGGCAAGATCAGTACCGACTGGAGCGTCTTCTGGAAGGATCATAATTCCATCATGATCGTCAGAAATACCAAGTTCATCTTCAGAGCAAAGCATTCCAAAAGATATTTCACCGCGAAGTTTAGCTTTTTTGATCTTGAAATCCTGGATTTGTGTTCCTATTCCTGCAAAAGCAACTTTAATGCCATTTTTGCAATTAGAAGCTCCGCAGATAACTTGCTTAACTTCTATTCCATCATCTACCTGACAAATAGAAAGCTTTTCAGCATTCGGATGTTGCTCAAACTTTACAACTTGTGCTATTTTAATTTGTCTCAGATCTCTCCCAAGTTTTTCAACAGCTTCAACCTCAATTCCGGCAAAAGTCATTCTATCTTTTAATTCTTCCGGAGAGAGTTTAAGATCAATATATCTTTTTAACCAATTATAACTTATTTTCATTTTTTTATGACCTAATATTTATGCGAATTAGCTAAATTGCTTTAGAAAACGAATATCATTTTCAAAAAGCAATCTCATATCTGGAATTTTATATTTTAACATTGCAATGCGATCCATTCCCAGACCAAATGCATATCCGGTGTACTTCTCAGAATCAATTCCCAGTTTTTCTAGAACGTTTGGATGAACCATACCGGCTCCACCTAACTCCAACCAACCGCTGCCTTTACAAAGGTTGCAGCCTTCTCCATAACACTTCACGCAAATAATATCAATTTCTGCACTTGGTTCGG
>JAYEKK010000297.1:0-7759 GCA_034660955.1 Candidatus Cloacimonadota bacterium
AAAAGGATCAGCAATTCTTTGCCGGTTATCATGGTTACAAAAAGTGAGGAAGAAGGCATTATGGAAGGTGCTATTGCTGGACAGATAGCCGACTATCTAATAAAACCGATCAATCCAAATCAACTTATAATGGCAATTAAGAAGCTCTTTGAAGCGGATGAAATAAAGCGGAATAAGATCGGTGCGCAATATGCAGAATTCTCTGCACAATTAAATCAAAGACTATTTACAGATCTTAAAAGTAATGATTGGATCAACATTTATAAAGATCTAAATAATTGGGATTTTATTCTTGATGATATTAATGATCAGACACTTCTTCATACACATTTCCTGGAAAAAATGAATTGCAATGCAGAGTTTTCTAATTTTGTTGCAGAAAATTATAAAGGCTGGCTGAGTACTGATGACAGACCGCAACTCTCTTTCGATGTGGTTTCGGATTATGTTATTCCAAGATTAAATAATAAAGCACCCATTTACCTTATTGTTTTAGATTGCATGAGATTAGATCAGTATCGTGCTATCGAGCCATATATAAAAGAGCTTTTTGACGTTGATTTGAATATATATTATTCTATCTTGCCAACCGCTACTCCCTATTCAAGAAACTCTATCTTCAGCGGTTTACTTCCCAATGATATTGCTAAGAATTTTCCGGAATACTGGGTGGAGTCAAGTGAGATGGATAGCAGCAGGAACAGGAATGAACATCAGCTTCTAGATGCGCATGTTAGTGATCTGGGATCTAATATTGGTCCGAGTAAATACATTAAGATACTCAATATTGATGAAGGTAATTTTGTAGTTAGGAAAATCGAATCATGGCATAATGAAAAACTGGTAACTCTGGTTTATAATTTTTTAGATCTGGTAGCGCATCACCGTTCTCAAGATGAGATTTTAAAAGAAACAATTCCAGATGAACAGGCACTCAGAGCATTTACAAAACACTGGTTTCTGCACTCAAGTTTTTATGAAACTCTAAAAAAAATAGCTAAACAGAAAGCAACAGTTATTCTAACTACAGATCATGGCTCGATCAGAGTTAACAGAGCCAGCCAGCTGGTAGCAGACAAGGAAACAACCACGACCGTAAGATACAAACAGGGCAAGAACTTAGCTTGTAATGATAAACATGCGCTTCATATAAAAGATCCGGAAGAATTTGGTCTGCCAACTCGTGGTATTGTTGATAATTATGTTATTGCCAAGGATGATTACTATTTTGTTTATCCTAACTCATTTCACAAATATATGAATCTTTTTAATGGAACTTTCCAGCATGGCGGTATTTCCATGGAAGAGATGCTTTTGCCTTTAGCGGTATGTAAGCCAAAAAAATAAATTGATATGCTGGAAGAAAGAATTCTAAAAAGTGAAGATGATACAATAGAATTTGCCAAAGAGCTGGCTCCTAAATTAAAAAAGGGTGATGTAGTAGCTCTTTATGGCGAATTGGGAGCCGGGAAAACTTTCTTTACACAACATCTTTGTAAATTTCTGGGAGTTACGGAAAATGTGAGCAGTCCCAGTTATGTGTTGATGAATGAATATATGGGGAATTATATAATTCGTCACCTGGATCTTTATCGATTGGATGCAGCGGAAGAAGTTCTGGAATTGGGATTATATGATCTTTATGAAGATGCAATAACAATTATAGAATGGCCGGAAATTGCGAATGGAATGCTGCCGGAAAATACGATTCATATTCATTTTGAATTTGATGGATCAGATAGGAAAGTGACGATAAAAAAGTGAAAAGTGAACCCAGTGAAATCTTCCTTTGGAATTTCACGGGTCAAAGAATGGGAAAAGAGAAAGCAAAATCCACCTCATCCTCGGTCTTCGCCCTCATCTGGACTTGACTTCACAAGATCCGGCACTGCCGGAGAGAGTGGAGTTAAGAACAGATAATGAAAACTTTAAAGAGGTAAGAAGAGAACTCGATGCTTTCCCGAGCAAAGACTCGGGACAGGCGATAGATTCCATCGAAAACTCAGCATGACATGAGAGATATTGAACGAAATAGGTTTGTCATCCTGCTTGCCGGGTCGAAGTCAAACGAAGACTGGAGTGATCCGGCAACTGCTGGATTGTATCGAAGGATAACTTCAAAAGAGTAAATAAAAAAAACCCGATACATGAAGTAACGGGCTTTTCTATTATTTAGAGTAAAATTATTTACTGATCAGAAGATAAATTATAACAAGCAACAAAGCAATATTTATCACATTTCCCCAAAGCAATTTACTCTTAAGTTCATTAACAACTCTCCAGTTATCATTTAATTTTTGTTCCAGACGAATGATCATATGTTCAAGAGCTGAGAATTTTTCAGCTGCTGTATCAATTTTCTTAACTTTACGCATATTATCAAAATCTTTTATAAAGTGTTTGATCATATCAAAAAATATACTTATCAATCCACTGAGGAAAGGACTACTTTTCTTAATATCATTCTTATTCTTCATCTAAACTCCCTGAATTATTTATTCCTTTTTAGCATTTACAAAATATTAAGATTTTATGTCAATAATTTTATGGATGAACAAGTATTATTGTCATCCTGCCTGCCCTGCTTGCCAGTTGTAATTTCTTTTTTTATTACACTATGGTGGAATGCAGCTTTGCTGCTGGCTTTTCCCAATTCCACTGGGTCTGCCGTGGCGTATCCAGCGAAAGTTGGAGAAGACTGGAGCCTGTCGAAGGAGACCTAGAACAATCTTTTCCCAGACTCTTAATTACTGACTCACCCCTCAGTCTCCTCTCTTAAAAAATGAGGGGAAGTTAAATAATACCCTCACCCCTGGCCCCTCTCCCAGAGGGCGAGGGGAAGTCCCCCTTGGGAAGGGGGAATCGAAGGGGGTTTATTCTTTTTGCAATGATCCCATTATCCTGCTTACCGTCATTTCGACCGAAACATGTAAGTGTAGAAATATTCTCTCTTCGTTAGTAAGTTGTACTTGCTAACGCAATTGTGCTGATAAGTTACTTATCATAAAACTGATACCTTATTCTACCCATAACATCCCACTAAACAAAACCTTACATATTCACTTTTTCCACCTTGTCCTTCCTTCCTTAAGAATGCTAAAAAATAAGGCTATAAAAGGGTTGACATCAAACTTCAATTAGAAAAAATCCGTTATTGAAATTAGAATAGAAGATTGCTTTTAAAAAAATAATAATGGTTGTTAAATTAATATATGTTTAAAATACATAATTTGAATAAGTTAACATATAATTAAAGTTAGTTATTATTATAACAAAATACATTAAATAATATATTGACTTAATAGTTAATATACAGAGTTTTAACAAAATTATAAAAAACTTGTTTTGCAAGTCACGGGGCGAAGCTGCGCCTAGTGGTAAATGTTGAGTTGTGTCTCTCTGAGTCCCGAAAGCTTTCGGGATCACAAAGGCATTCGACGACTATGTCCGGCGTAGCTCTGCATCTAGAGCGAAGAGGGAAGAGTCTACAACACTCCAGATTCTTCGAGGGAAAAGCACGAAGAGTCTCTCAGAAAGACGGAGTGTTTAAATATCGTCATTCTGACGTCTCTTTTACGCTGCTCTCTTAAGGAAGAATAGACAAAATGTAATGAAAAACCTAGATAAAAAATATGAAAGAAATACTAAAGAAATTTAAGAATCAGAAAATTGCAGTGATTGGTGATCTAATCCTGGATAAATACATCTATGGTGAAGTTGACCGCATATCTCCCGAAGCACCGGTTCCTATTGTTAGAGTATTACGAGAAAAGTATGTTCCCGGTGGTGCAGCTAATGTAGCTGCTAATATCTCTACTTTAGGCGGGAATCCTTTCCTATTTGGTATTGTGGGGAATGATCCGTACAAAGATATTTTGCTGCAGAAAACAGCGGAGATGAATATTCCAACTTCAGGTATTTTTACTGATAACAACAAAACAACGATCCGTAAAACTCGCGTTATCGGGCTTAACCAGCAACTGCTCAGGATCGATCATGAAAATACAGATTACATTGAAACACACATTGAAGAAAAATTTATAAATAAGCTGAAAAGTATAAAAGATCTTTCAGCTATTCTTATATCCGATTATGCAAAAGGAACAATTACTAAACAGCTTATGTCAAAATTGGTTCAATTCTCAAAAGAAAATGATATTTTGCTGATTATCGATCCTAAACCAAAGCATAAAGAATGGTATGCCGGATCAACTCTGATAACACCTAACAAAAAAGAAGCTCAAGAAATGAGTGGAATAATAATTGAATCTGAAGATGATTTTATTAAAGCAGGCGAAATACTGGTTAATAAATTCGATTCCAATGTGATCATTACAGCAGGTGCAGATGGGATGTATGTGTTTGAGAATGTACTCACCCCTCGGTCTTCGCCAAGGCTACGCCCCGACAGGCCTTTCCCTACGCCGCGGCGCACAAGTCTCTCAAACAAAGAGGGGGAGATGCAGAATACCCTTACCCCTAACCCCTCTCCCAGAGGGCGAGGGGAAATCCCCCTTGGTAAGGGGGAATCAATTTATCCCGTGGAATCTACGGATTCCACAGGTCAAGAAGGGGTAAGGGAAAAAGATCGTCTCTCTGAGGAACTCCAACAAAGGCATTCGACGACTGTGTCCGGCATAGCTCTGTATCTAGAGCGAAGAGGGAAGAGTCTAAACACTCCAGATTCTTCGAGGGAAAAGCAAGAGAATATCTCAGAAAGACGGAGTGTTATCTCTCACATTCACACAGTAGCCAGAGAAGTATACGACGTTTCCGGTGCCGGTGATACCGTTATTGCAACTCTTACCCTGGCTTTAAGCTGTGGTGCAATCCTTGAAAGTGCTGCCATTCTGGCGAATCATGCAGCCGGCATAAAAGTTGGTAAAATTGGAACTGCTCCTATTTTCTTGGAAGAACTTGAGAAAGAATTTCAAGAAAATAAGTAGAACAGGCACTACGCCTTAGAAAATTGGGCGTACAAGTCTTGCCTGTTTGAAGTAAAACAAACATCATGAAAATTACGATGGATAAAAAAATAATGATGAAAATAAAAATGAAAAATTTATTTTGGGATATGAATATATCTCAATCTGAAATTCAGATTCTTTTAGATGATAATGATTTGAGTAATCCATTAACAACTTCATTATATGCAAGGATATTGTCTTCATTTAGCTGGTATAAGATTTTGGAACAATTAAACGAAAAACAATTGCATTCAGCTTTATCCGATGAAGTGATAAAAAAAATTAAATCAAAATGTTTACAGGAACGCTTCAAATACGCAAGAAGCATGTTATTTGAAAATGAAGAGAGACATTAATAATGAAATACTACACAGAAAAGCTTTATCCCTTTCAAGATAATATCATTCAGATCATTCAATCATGTAAAACAAAATTCTACCTGACCGGTGGAACTGTTCTAAGTAGAAAATATTTGCAGCATCGTTATTCGGAAGATCTTGATTTTTTTGTAAATGCTGATGCTAAATTTAGAGAGTATATCGGCAAAATCGAAGCAAAATTGTCTTTGAAAGACATTAACTTCAGCGTTATTACTAAAGCTGATGATTTTGTTAGGATCGTTACCACAAAAGAAAGTGAAATAAATTTGAAACTTGATTTTATTAATGACATTCATTATCATTATAATGGCTTTGAACAAGATATAAAATTAGGAAAAATTGATAATATTCAAAACATCTTATCCAATAAAATATCCGCATTGCCCCGGCTCGAGATCAAAGACTTTGTTGATATTGCATTTATTGCTCATGCATTTCCTTTCTCCTGGAAAAATCTTATAGATCAGGCAATAAAGAAAGATAGCTGGGTCAATCCTGTCGACATCTCAAAATTGTTTAAAACAATCGATCCAAAATTATTAAAACTGATCAAATGGAAGAATCCTGTTATAATCAATGAAATCATGAAAGATTTTCAAATCATAGCGAAAGAGGTATTGATAGGAGCGGATAATTCTTTGATCCAAAATAAGTACTCATCTGGACTTGACTTCACAAGATCCGGCACTGCCGGAGAGAGTGGAGTTAAGAACAGATAAGTAACTCACCCCCCAGCCCCCTCTCTTAAACACAATAGAGGGGGAGAAAGAAAATACCCTCACCCCTCGGTTCCCTACGCCACGGCGCACAAGTCTCCTATCCAGTAGAGGGATGCCGGAGAAAGAATAGAAGAAATGCAAGAAGTAAAACAAACATTCCTGTTTGCTAAAATTTATTAATGAGTGATTAAATGAAAATTCCTGATATTATTGAACTGATTGAAAAAGCTGAAGGTGAAACAATTGAATTTAAGCGTAATTTTAGCTCGGAATCTATTGAAACTGTTGTTGCGTTTGCTAATTCAAAAGGTGGTTTTATTATATTAGGAATTGAAGATAGTGGAAATATTAATGAACAATTTGTGCTTGGCGATGAAACAGTTCAAAATTGGATTAATGAGATTAAAAATAAAACACAACCTTCTATAATCCCTGATGCTGAAACTTTTAGATATAATGAGAAAGAGATTGTCGTTTTAGTTATCGATGAATTTCCCATTAAACCGGTTTCGGTGAAAGGGCGTTATTATAAACGTGTTAAAAATTCAAATCATCAAATGAATTTAACGGAAATAAGTAATCTTCATCTAAAAACATTTAATACAAGCTGGGATAATTATGTAACTAATAATTATACAATCGATTCCTTATCTTTGGATAAAGTTATTGAATTTATTGAACAATCTAATAAATTAAAAGAAGTTCCGATTAACGATGATCCTTTAACAGTTTTAACTAAATTTGAATTAATAAAAGATAATTCTATTACGAATGCCTGCCACTTACTTTTTTCAAAGAATGATGTTTTTCAAGCAACTATTGAATTGGGTAGGTTTTCTAATTCTGCTGCAATAAAAGATGGTCTTACTGTTCGAAGTGATCTATTCTCAGAAGTCTTATTAGTAATGGATTTTATAAGAAAACATCTAAATAAAGAATACATTATTACCGGTAATCCGCAAAGGGAAGAGCAATGGCAATATCCTTTAGATGCTATCAGGGAAATTGTTGTTAATATGATCGTACACCGTGATTATACACAATATGGTGATTCTTCAATTAAAATTTTTAACGATCGAATAGAATTCTTTAATCCGGGACATTTGCCGGATTCTATAAGTGTTGAACAATTACTCAATTACAATTATACTTCGGAAGCCAGAAATAAAAAAATAGCAATTATTTTTAAAGAAGCCGGAGTTATCGAAAAATATGGTTCGGGTATTTATCGTATTATTGAAGCTTTCCATAATTATGGATTAAAAACTCCTTTGTTCGAAAATTTTCAGAATGGATTTAAAGTAAGTATTTTTTCTAAAGATGTCGGGAAAGATGTCGGGAAAGATGTCGGGAAAGATGTCGGGAAAGAATTGCCTGTCAATTTACAAAAAATATTTTCCGAAATTAAAGAAAATCCAAAAATTACTATACCTGAATTATCTAATATCTTAAATGTTACTGACAGAACAGTGGAACGACAAATCTCAACGCTAAAAGAAATGGGTATGATCAAACGTGAAGGCAGCAGAAAAAATGGCTGCTGGATTGTGCAGTAGAACAGGCACTCTTGCCTGTTTAAAAGCAAAAATAGAATCCACCTCACCCTCGGTCTTCGCCCTCATCTGGACTTGACTTCACAAGATCCGGCACTGCCGGAGAGAGTGGAGTTAAGAACAGATAAGTAACTCACCCC
>JAYEKK010000298.1:0-7730 GCA_034660955.1 Candidatus Cloacimonadota bacterium
CCTCACCTAACCTCTCCCAGAGGGAGAGGGATAGAAGAGGTGAAAGATAGTATAATTCCCTTCTCCATTTGGGAGAAGGGCCAGGGATGAGGGGGAATATGAAATCCTATCGTAAAGAATTGTGGTTTAATACATCTAAACGAAGAGAACTTCTTAACATTACTCCAGATGTTAACAATTGCTTATTAGAAAGTGGAATAATGGAAGGTCTTTGTCTTGTTAATGCTATGCACATTACAGCTAGTGTGTTTATCAATGATGATGAATCCGGACTTCATAACGATTTTGAAAAATGGCTGGAGAAACTCGCTCCCGAAAAACCATATTCACAATATCAGCATAATGGTTTTGAAGATAATGCGGATGCTCACCTGAAAAGAACTATCATGGGAAGAGAAGTTGTGGTGGCAATTACTGATGGCAGATTAGATTTTGGACCGTGGGAACAGATATTTTATGGTGAATTTGATGGAATGCGAAAGAAACGACTTCTCGTGAAAATTATCGGGGAATAGTTATAAAGCGAATTGGACTTGACTTTACAGGAGCGAAGTGACAGCAGAGTTAAGAACAGATGGAATAAATAAAACTCAAAACAAAAGCCCAGCCGTGAACGGCTGGGCTATGTACAAACTAACTTATTATTTTAGCAAAACCATTTTCCGTATTCTGTGATACTCTTCAGTATTCATGCTGTAAAAATACATTCCACTTGCAACTAATTTACCACTGTTATCTTTCCCATCCCAAACTGTATTATGGAAGCCAACATTTTTATGTTCATCTACTAATGTGCGAATCTTCGCACCCTTAATATTGAATATCTCAATTTTTACTCTACCTGCATTCACAAGAGAATAATTGATGGTAGTTACCGGGTTGAATGGATTTGGGAAATTTTGGCTTAGATCAGTTGTTACCGGTAGAATATCTCCAGCATCAGATCCCGCTTCAACCTCAACCATCCAGATAGTCTCAATACTATACTCTTCATCAGATGCAATTGATTTGATCTCGATATCACCAACAACTTCGAAGATATGAATGAATTCTTCTGATAATTCTGTCTGTAAAACATCATCAACAAACCATTCGTATTCTATTATACTATCTATATCCTCTACTTCCACACTGAATGTAACAATGCTGTCTTCTACAACTGTGAATGCAAGCTCTTCAGGTTGGAAACCAATAAGGACCGGTTCATCATTAACCGGAGTAACTATTACATCCACATCATCTTCTGCAGTTGCTCTTGTTGCATTATCATCAATTATGAAGGTAAGTGTTTCTGTTCCATTCCAATCTGCTGCTGCTCCAAATGTAACTTCCAATCCATTAATATCTACAATAACCTCTGTATTTCCAATAACAGAGAGTGTGAGATCATCAGGATCAACATCATCAACGTATTCTGTGAAATCTACTATCAGATCTCCATCTTCCTCAAATGTAAAACTCGCCGGTAAGATAATTGTTGGATCGTCATTTACAGGAAGCACAATAACATCTACATCATCTTCAGCAGTTGCTCTACTGTTATCATTGTTATCATTTGCAGCTTTTTTACCAAATGCAAAAGAAACTCTATCACCCTGACCATCATCAACGGTAAAAGTAAGTGTTTCCGTTCCATTCCAGTTTTCAGTTGCTCCAAATGTAACTTGCAGGTCAACAATATCAACTGTGATCTCGGTATTTCCCGCAACAGTAAGTGTTAGAACATCCAGATCAACATCATCAACGAAATCCGCGAAATCTACGATAAGTGTTTCATCCTCTTCAAATGTAAAATCGTCGGGTAATGTAATTGTTGGATCGTCATTAACAGGAAGTACGATCACTTCAACCATGTCTTCTGCAGTTGCACGGCTGTTCTCACTTATCGTATTGTTTCTCTGTTGTGAATTTCTTCTACCGGTTGTAAAAGAAACTCTGTCACCCTGCCCATCATCAACTGTAAATGTAAGAATTTCCGTTCCATTCCAGTTTTCTGTTGCTCCAAAAGTAACTTGCAGATCAATAATATCAACCGTGATCTCTGTGTTACCGGTAACCGAAAGCGTTAGAACATCCGGATCAACATCATCTACATAGGTGCTGAAATCAACTATGAGTTCATCATCTTCCTCGAAAGTGAAATCATCGGGCAGCACAATAGTTGGTGCATCATTAACAGGAGTTACAATAATATCAACTACATCAGAAGCTACAGCTCTATCCATATTGTCATTGGCAATAAAGGTAAGAGTTTCGGTTCCATTCCAATCTGCTGTTGCACTAAAGGTAACTGTAAAATCCACAATATCAACTATAACTTCTGTATTACCACTTACGCTTAATGTAACTATGTCTCCATTTACATCATTAATATAAGGTGAAAAATCTACAACAAGACCATCATCCTCATCAAATGTGAAATCGTCCGGTAGTATTATTGTGGGTGCATCGTTGATTGGCTGCAGAAATCCCGGGAAGAGTTGGTATCCTGCACTTGTTTCCATATCATTGGCAATTCCTAACATTGAGTTTTCTGTAAGATCATAACTTGTTGAGCCAGGGGGAGATGTTTGGTTGGCATTTCCTACCAGGAATCCACGCTGAACCAGTGTATAACTGTCACTGGAAGGTTGATCTGCAAATGCATAAGAAACCAAAAGCAGACAACTTAATAAAATTAGTATTTTTGTTTTCATTTTTTCTCCTTGTCCACCGTAGTTTTAACGTAGGTGGGCTGTCCACCATATCCGGCAGTTGCCGGAGTAAGTGGGCTATTTAATCGGATTATTTTTTCCAAATTGATAGTTTTCCTGAGGTGGCTTATTAGGATCAGGTAATGTTGAATGATGTTGTCCAACATTTAGTTGGCCATTCTCATAATACAATCCTTCACCATCAGTTTCTGTAATTGCATCATTATGTAAACCACGAGCTATTTTATCTGTATAATCAGCGGAAATCACTTCAGCTGGCAATTGTGGATTTTCATAACCTGCTCTTCTGCCTATAGCAATAAAACTTACTTGTACACTACTTCTAGCATTGTTGTTTTCTACAACAGAAAATCCATTTTTATTTACTTGTGATATATACACACCTTCACTTTGTCCAACCGGAGTTACTGTAACAACTATTGGAATATCATCAGAAACTATAGAACTGAAATTCTCATCAAAAGTGATGTCACATCTTCCAGCTGATAGAGTTACATAACCGCTTGTTTGAACAGTTACATCTGTAGAGACATTAGTATAAAGCACGTTCATATTGTTGTCGTCTGTTTTCTGTAAGTGTACATCCAGATCATTCTTGAAAACAGTACCGCTTGAGTATAATGCATAATTTTCACCTTCTGTAAATGTTCCATAAATTCTACCGTGAATATCTGCACCAAACAGATCTCCCCAGGAACCCATACCAATTCCTATAGAAGGTAGATTATCGCCAGTTCCACTACCATAACTTGTCCAATAAGCACCATATTCTGCTCCACCTGAATTCTGATAACCTAAACAACCCCAAACAGAACCGTTATATTTTGCCCCCAAACATCCTCCACTTCTATTATAATCCAAATAAGAAAAACCTCCAACACTAAATGTATATGGTTGCCCCCAATAGTTGTAACCTCTAACTCCACCTAATGTTGTAGAAACACCATAACCTGTGCCATCGACTCCATAAAGACTTGTATATCCATAAATTGAATAATCACCCACATTTTCTGAGTACATCCGACCATACACCCCATTATTATATGTACCAAGACAACCATAATTACTTGATATACTATGTTCACCTTGAATCCCAATACCATAAGTATCTGTTGATATGCCATTTAACACTGTCCCTGCTCCTGTAAGTGATAATGGGACATTCACATTTAAGGTTACATCACCGGAAGTTCCACCACCGTTTAAACCTGTGCCGGCTGTTACAGATGTTATATCTCCCCAAGTAGTTGAGGCAGGCATAAAGTCAGTTGAATTCAATCCATCTAAAAGATCCGCATCTAAGCCGGAACCACTTCCCATACTATCTAAAGAATATGCAGTTTCTGCTTTTATAGCATAAGGTACACTGGCAACTTGTGTACGCGGTACAAGTGTTTCTCCACCTACAACCAGTTCTAACCATGGATCTGCAATATCAAAAAGTGTACCCGGAAGTGGTATTACAGAACCAAGCTGTACATGGAAAACTCCATTTGCACAGTTTACATCCTGTGTTTCTGTCCAAAGTACTGTTCCTGCAGTCTCCAGATCATAAATTAAAAAATCAACAGAAACTACCTCATTAAGGTAGTTTCCACTACTATCGGCAAGCCTGCCCTGATAGTCTATTGTCTGCGGTACATTTTGTGCCCACAGGCACATTGAGATGAAAAGTAAAATGATGATAAATAAATTTTTCATAACGACCTCCTATTAGTTAATTATTACTCTCAAATGTCATACTGGAACTTTTATATCATGCAGAATGACATATCCATCTTTGCGATATTATAGATCAATACTCTGATTTCGAAATTATTCTTATCATTAAATTTTTTTCCAGATAATCATTTATCTGTTTTTAAACATATTTACGTATGAATTGTTAAAAAGCCCGAACAGCACGCACATAGAAAGTGTAATCCTTACCATAGATACCCTGACCACTATTATTTAAACTCTGTAGCCAAGAGCTGTAGCTAGAATCCTCGGTAGAACTCCAATAGATGTCACTGGCGAAACCATTTCCTCCATTAGCAATTGCTGTTGCATCTATGGCGGCCTTATTTAGATACATTAAGTTTAGCTCTTCTTTTGAAGGTAAATACCAGTCGCCATAGGTTTTGCCACCTTCGGTAATTTTTAGCTCATTACAAATACGCGCTGCATAAGTACTGCCATCATCTCCAATAGCTACTTGAGCTGCAATAATTATTGAGGTATTTGCTTCGCCCGCAAATGGGCCGTCTCCTTTTGCCTGAGTATAGCCATAAGTACCAGCATACCAACGTATACTTGAGCTTTGATCGGATTTTGCACATACCAACCCATGCTGTCCGGTTTCATCTAACCAGAATACTATACCACCTTGTGCAAAATCGCCAATAGAGTATGTAGTGCTGCCGGATGCAGCTGTTGTCTGTACTGTTCCATCGGGGAATTTAACTCCGCCGGAAGTAGATTCAATTACTCCTGCTACTGTTAATTCACTGGTTGGTGTTGCTGTTCCAATACCCACATTACCACCATTAAAGTAACTATATCCATTAGCCGAAACTTGTGCAGCAATGGGCCCGTTGTCATACAGATAAAGCCCACCAGCTCCAGAGCCGTTGGAACCAAGCTGACCTACTATTGATGAATTTACCTGCCATTGGATGGGATCAGCTCCGGTACTATTAACAGTAAGCATACGTCCGGGATTTGTTGTTCCAATACCTACCATATTACTAATATGCATTTTCCCATCGAAATAACCTGCCCAATTACTGCTTGAATTACCATAAACACCGTAGCTTGTACTTCCCAGGTAACCAAAATTTCCACTTGAAGAACCAAAAACACCAAAATCGGATGAGCCTATATAACCATAATTTCCACTGGGGTGTAAACCATAAACACCGAAACCGTTAGCTGCACCGTAAACACCATAACCTGTACCGGTATTTTCAGCCTTGATAACACTATTTGGGGAAGCAACATTTCCTGTGAGGTTAAGAGGTACTTTAACAGTATAAGCGGTTTCTGCTTTAATGGCATAAGGAACGCTAGAGATAAGTGTTCTAGGTGAAAGTGTCTCTCCGTCTACAACAAGTTCTAACCAGCATTCATCATTGTCAAAAAGATCAGTTGGAAAAGAAACCGTGGAACCGAGTAATACATGAAAGATACCATTAGCAGTAGAAACATCCTGAGTTTCACTCCAAAGTAAGGTTCCGTCAACTTCTGCATCATAAATTAAAAAATCTACTGTGACTATCTCGTTAAGGTAGTTGCCGTTATTATCAGCTAATCTTCCCTGATAGTCGATTGTTTGCGGTACTTGTGCCCACAGGCACATTGAGATGAAAAGTAAAATAGTGATAAATAAATTTTTCATAAAAATCTCCTTTTATAAAGAATTATACAAAACTAAAAAAGCATGTCTTTCTGAAGAAATCTTCGAAGATATTTCTCACGAAGAATCTCATCATAAGTGTAAACCCCTTCAGAGAACAATCCAGAACTACCGGATCAGTTTGCCATGAAGCATTTCCGATAGCATCTGATGTAAGCACTTTCCCTGCAGCTTCTGTTCCATCAACAATTCTAATAGCATGAGCATAACCTCCGACTTTAACAAATTTATTTCCAGTTGTATGTTCAAACCTGCCTCCCCAGCCGTTTGAATGGCCGGCGGGTATAATTCAATACTGACTCATCGCGTGGTTCCCGAAAAAGCGGGACAGACATTGCAGGTCACTCAGAGTCCTATTTATTACCCAACGTAATTGCTATTCATTAATCCAAGTTATGCTATAATTACTCCAATAATTATCATAAAAATCCAAAATATTATCACCGGATCCCCAAATATAGAAAGTAATAATATCATTAGCAGAAACTTTAACAGGCAATGATATATTCAATCCACAAAACCCACCATTACTTGTTTCGACACACTGTCCAATTGCATTACCGTTTTTTTTAACTTGTAAGATTGTACTACCTCCTGTTGCTCGTAGAGTTTGAGAAACATTAACTAATAAAAATCCGCTTTTTTTAATTTTAATACCATATTCATTTGAAGTTACTAATTCAAATATCTCACTATTTGGTGTAAATGAACTTATATTATATAACAAAACATAGCCTGCATCACTATTTTCAATATGTGTTTCATTAGCAACACTATACAAGGCCATTTGAGGTTTTAATGAAAATCCCATATTTGAAATATCAGTTGAATCCAGCTTAGTATCAATAGTATGATTATTCCAATTTATTGTATCAGCAGAAGTAATACCATTGGCTACTGATGAACCATAAACGGGGTCGGTTTCACTTGTTATAAATCCGCTTACATCAGGTATATCAGCACGGATCTGTGCAGCAGTATCCTGAATTGCCTGTTCGTTGTCTGCAATACCGCTAATATTCTGGTCACCGGTGTTGGTTCCTGACAAGTTACTCAAATTGGTAATATCTGTTGCATTTATATTGGCTGCTTCGCTGTCAGAATAAACAGGGTCAATCTCAGTAATGCCTCCCACAATAGATTCAGCAGTTTCTGCTTTAATAGCATAAGGAACACTGGCAATAGCTGTACGAGGTGAAAGTATCTCATTACCTACAATTAGTTCTAACCAGCGATCAGCACCATCGAAGAGACTGGTTGGGAATGTAACCGATGAACCGAGTAGAACATGGAATATACCATTAGCAGTGGAAACATCCTGCGATTCGTTCCATAGTAAAGTGCCGTCAACTTCTGCATCATAAATTAAAAAATCTACTGTGACTATCTCGTTAAGGTAGTTGCCGTTATTATCAGCTAATCTTCCCTGATAGTCTATTGTCTGTGGTACATTTTGTGCCCACAGGCACATTGAGGTTAAAAATAAAATGATAATAAATGTTTTTTTCATAAGTCTCTCCTCCTAAAATTTGTTAATTGCAAAAAAAGCAAAATAAAAAACTATTCCATCAATATATCATATTTTGCAATAGTAGCGAGCAATAACCTGATTTCGAAAT
>JAYEKK010000299.1:0-1692 GCA_034660955.1 Candidatus Cloacimonadota bacterium
GTAAATACCGGAGCTGACGGGATGTTTATTTTCATCTGTTCCATCCCAGATGATAGAATATTGATTGTTTTGCCTTTGTCCTTCGATACGTCCGGCAGCTGCCGGATCACTCAGGATGACAGGCAAATGTTTAATTTTCTGTCCTTTAATATTATAAATTTCAAGAGTCACAAAATCGGAATTTTGTGTTACGGAAAAGGAAATTGTTGTAGATGGACTGCGTCCGGCACCTGACGGATTGAAGGGATTGGGATGATTTTGTAAATAATAATTAATTATTGGTAATTCGTAATTCTCAGCATTTGTGTAATCACTAAGGAAATAAGCACCACTTTGTGTGCAGGCAAGTACGGATGGCAAATCTATAAGCGGG
This sequence comes from Candidatus Cloacimonadota bacterium, assembly GCA_034660955.1. Taxonomy (GTDB): domain Bacteria; phylum Cloacimonadota; class Cloacimonadia; order Cloacimonadales; family TCS61; genus Tenebribacter. Next base: position 374 of record JAYEKK010000299.1, read on the forward strand.
AAATCTACAACATTTAAAATATTCAAATTTTCTAAACCTGCATTCATCATCAAGGGTTCGTTCATCGGAAATTCCCAAAAGCCAACACCTTCTTCTTCCCAGCCGATGAAAATATAATCATTACAATCCAACGCTAATGCCGAAATATTAGTATCCCAGAAACAGACATCCCAATTCACACCCACATCATTTGAGCTGTAAAGTCCGGAAGAATATGATTCGCCAGGTATAAAAGCATACAATGTTCCATCCGATGTAAACTGAAATCCCTTAACGGAAGTATAATCATTAGCCAACTGCCAGGAATTGAGAGCATAAAAATATAGATGTGCTTGATAAGCAGCTTGCGGTTCTTCACTAACTGTGAAATATCCATTACAGTATGGTTCCCAGCAAATTGCTTCACCATGCGGTTCCAGAGAATAGGTAACATTATTGTAATCATTTTGGAATGTTTCTGCTAAAGATTGGTTCTGATGTCGTTTCCAATGATAAACATGAGTATAGGTTTTAATGAGAATTTCATCTCCCAGAGGAGATATTTCACCACTGGTTGCACCGTAATATAAAGCACCAAAGGGATCAATACCGGGCGGATAATCAAGCTCTCCAACCTCTTCCATAATAATTATTTCTGTTGTAGATTGGGGAAATTCTGCAAGATATAATTTATCATATCCTGTTGGTGTTGGCTGCATTCTTTTTGTAACAATATAAAGATCGTTTGTGAGTGGATCGTGCAAGAGTGTTTCTGCATCGTGATTTCCATCGGGATATTGAACAGAGATAGTTTCCGCATTATAAATTGTTTCGTTCACAGGTGCCTGATTACAGTCTACAAAGGGTTCTTCGAAACGATAGATATATTTTGTGTCGTACTGGTTGTTATTATCTCCGATATCACCAATATAAATATATTGTGAGTAACCGGGACCGCTACCGATTGCAATATCTTCCCAATCACGATTAGTAACTCCATCTATTGTGTAAATTCCTAAATGCTCACCTGCTGAATTGAAAGCATAGATTGCAGGATCTCCACCGGAATCATTAAACGTCCAAAAAACATTTGCAAACGATCTGCTGGCAACAAGTCCGGAAGCTTTATCGATTTCATCAAGTTCTAATAATCCCAGATCTTCCTGATCTGAAAAATCAGGTATTTCTGAATATTGCCAATTATAGATCGATGTATCTCTATGAAGTACAAAATTTTGATTTTGATTATTCATAGAATAAACTGAGGACATTTCCCAAGTATTGTCTCTCACCCACTTCAATCCGTCATAGGAACGGGATAATCCATCCTCAGAGCCTAA
>JAYEKK010000300.1:0-7651 GCA_034660955.1 Candidatus Cloacimonadota bacterium
GCAGCATGTGTAGGAATAGGCATTTGCATCGATGCAAATACTTTGGCGCTTACTCCTTTACTTCTAAGCGGAACAGACGAACAACAAAAAAAATATTTCGGTTTGATAAAAGAACAACAAGCTGTTGCTGCCTATTGTCTCACAGAACCCAATGCCGGTTCTGATGTAGCAGGAATTAAATCCACCGCTATTCTAAAAGGTGATAGATATATTTTGAACGGCCACAAACGCTTTATCACAAATGGTGAAGTTGCTGCTTTCCATACTGTATTTGCTCTCACAAATCCGGAAAAAGGTGCCAGAAGCCTTACACCTTTCATCGTTCCTACCGATCTTCCGGGTGTAGAAATCGTGAGTAAATTGAAAAAAATGGGCCAAAATGCTTCCGTGCAAAACGAAATAAAATATAACGATGTTGAAGTTCCGGTAGAAAATAGATTAGGCAAAGAAGGACGTGGATTTTTAGTGGCAATGCAGACGTTCAATAGAACCAGAACCGGTGTAGCTGCGCTTAGTTTGGGTGCTGCCAGAGAAGCTTATGAGATTTCACGAGATTGGGCCAAAGATCGCATCCAGTTTGGCAAGCCGATCGCAGCAAACCAGGCTGTGGGATTTATGCTGGCCGATATGGCTACTGAAATTGAAGCTGCCAGAATGCTGACATGGAAAGCTGCCTGGGCTTATGATAATGGTCAAAAAGATATTTCAATTTTATCCGCAATGTCAAAAATGTACGCATCCGACGTGGCTATGCGAGTGGCTACAAATGCTGTGCAAGTTATGGGTGGTGATGGTTATTCTAAAGACTATCCGGTAGAAAAGATAATGAGAGATGTAAAACTCTGCCAAATCTATGAAGGAACAAATCAGGTACAAAGAGTTGTGATTTCGAAAGGGATTTTGAAATAAATAAAAGTTAAGTTATTACAAATTAATAAAAAAAAACTTCGAGGTGAAAGCTTCGAAGTTTTTTTTGAATCCCTCTGCTGTCTCCCTTATGACTAAGGAAGAAAATGGGAAGTTACAGAAAGACAATTATTACCCTTTCATCGTTTCCCTTTTAGCTTCAAGAGAAGCGTTGAAAAGGGAATTGCAAGGGATTCAGTTACTTGATTACTACTATCCAGCTATTCTTACCCTACCAGAAATTCTTTAGCATCTTTTGGAATATCTCCTGTCGAAAGATTTTTACGCAGGGATTCGTAATATTCTACATATTTTTCATCATCAGATTCCGCTGTTTGTTCGGATTGTGTTTTGTCTTTCCGGATATCGAAATTGTTCACGAAATTCAACAATATCCAGCTGACTAATTCCGAAGTTTTCAGATCGTTTCCTTTTGCCAGCTTATTGATCTTGGCAATTATTTCTTCATTCAGATTTACTGTAAATGATTTCTTGCTCATATAGTTCCTCATCATTTTTTTTATAAATAGATTTATTTTGGGAGGCTTTTGAATGTCAAGTGTAATAATTGAAAACGAAGCAGTCACTTGTTGCTGCTTTTGGATTTGGTGATGGAAATGCGTATGGAAATATGGCATGTCATTATGATGGGATATTTACTCCTCAATACCAGCATCCGCACGGCTCTACTCCTAATTTTATAGCACTAAGCCCTTATACATTTCAAGAAATTCTATAAACTTATGTAGATCTGTATAAATACATTTTTCCATAATCTGAATTGCCACCGGAATTTATCTTTTTGAATTAAAATCAGATGGGAAAGTACAAAAGACAAAGAAGGGATTGTTGCTGAAGTGATTTATTAACCCGACTCGGGTTTTATAAACTCGAGTCGAGTTAAAATACAACATTCACTTGACTTTCAGGGTATCATTATTGTTTTCATATTTAAAATATTTTTTTGGATAGATTGAAAGAATGAAAATAAAATTTGTTATTAGTATCATTTTTCTGCAGGTTGCTTTATCTGCTTATAATTTCTTTTCTCCAATGATAAAATGGGAAAGATTAAACGTGACTGAACCCGGATTATCAATAGAATTATCTTCTACAAACATTATTATCAATTCAGAAAAAGTTTATAATGATTCTATAAATTTTGGAAGCGAAGAATATCAAATTAACTACAAAAAAGGAATAATTACTTTTAACAAAGCTTTAGGTAATTGTATAATTGAATATTATGTCTACCCAAAGCATCTTACGAACCGGTTTTATCTATTTCAAACGCAAGAATATTCTGATACAACCGAAGTAAAGATCGCCAAAATACAGTCACGCCAATTTTATAATAATGCCGATCTTGATATTACCGGAAGCAAAACCATCTCGATATCGGTCGCCAATAACGAAGATTTTGATCTCGATCAATCACTTTTCTTAAAGATCAATGGTAAGTTAAGTGATGAGATGAGCATTGAAGCACAACTTTCGGATAGTCAAACTCCCATAACTCCGGAAGGAGATTCCCGTGAACTTAGCAGCTTGGATAAAATATTTATTCGATTATACGGAGAAAAATACGAACTTGCTTTTGGTGATTTGGAAATGGACTTTGATAACTCATCTTTTATGAAATATTCAACGAAATTTGAAGGATTAAAGGCAGGATGGAAAGGGAAAAATAAAGTAACCGCAGCGTTAGCAGTTTCCAAAGGTAGAAAGATAACATATTCATTTGATGGAACCGAAGCTAAGCAAGGTCCATACTATTTATCCGTTGAGGGAACATCAGGTGTACAGGTAGTTCCGGGATCAGAAGAAGTGTTCCTAAACGGACGGCAGATGCAACGCGGAACAGATTACTCTATAGATTATTCGGAAGGCGGGATAACATTTTCCAGCCGGCATTTTATTTCATCGACCAGTCATATCCGGGTTATATTTCAATATTCTGATGAAGATTATAATCAAAATATGTATCTTGCTTCCTCGGAAGTAAATATGACAGATAAATTTAAGATCAATAGCAATTTAATAATTCAAAATGATGATAGAAATAATCCTTTACAAGATACTTATTCTGACGAGGAAATTGATGCTTTACAAGCTGCTGGAGATGAAACTGCATGGGTAAGTGGAATAGCGGAAGCTGAAGATGGTGAGTACGAGATCTCCGAAGATGAATCGTATTACTATTATGTTGGGAGTGACAGCACAATCACGGGACATTACAATATCCATTTTGAATACATGGGAGAAGGTAATGGAGATTACGATTATAATTCTGAGGGAGCTTATTACGAATATGTTGGTGTTGGAAATGGAAGTTATCTTCCATTAAAAAAACTTCCTTTGCCGCAAAGTAAATTAAATTGGGATTTAAACTTGGATTATTCTGGAGTTTTTTACAGCATTGCAGCAGAAGGTTTATTCACTTCCAACGATAAGAATACATTCTCTAATATTGATGATGACGATAACAATGATTTTGCTTCCAGGTTTAGTGTTTGCATATTCCCAGATTATGATAAAATTAATCCCGACTTGAAATTAATGTATGAAAGATTGGGTGGAGATCTTTCCACCTTTGCTGAACTGCAAAGTGCTGCAGATGCTCACGAATTTACACAATTACCGGATAGCTTGAGCTGTGAAGAATATTCGGCTGAGTTAAGTATGAATATTCTTGAAATATATTCACCATTTATTATCTATAAGCAGAAGCAAGTAACTGACTTTGCAGATCAGCAATATATTTCCGTAACTTCCAACATAAAGCAGATAAGCTTTTTCCCACAACTTTATCATCGATATCTTTCTGTAATCCAAACTGCAGAAGATCAGCAAATTAGTGATTCTAAGATTGAACAGCATGATCTGCAGAATAAATACAATTTCGGAAAGGTTACATTTGGTTTAGATTATTATAACCGTAATTACGAATATGAAATTACTGAGAATAATAAATTTCTTGAAAGAAATAAAAATTGGAAAACTCAGCTTGAAACTACGAATTTAAAGTGGATAACTTCTCGCATCTTCGGGCAAATGAAAGAAGATATGCAGGAAACAAATAATGATGATAATGGTATAATACAACTAGAAAATAAAACATCTTATACATTTGGGATTGAAACATTTCTGAATACTGCTAAACACAGAGTTAATATCGCTCTCACGCATCGTAAAGTTGAAGACAATATGCAAGACTTATCAAATGAATTTGATATAGCTGATATTTCAGCTCGAAATGTTTTCTTTAAAGATCTGGTGAATATCAATTCCAATTACTCACTTAGGAATATCGAATTCTATCCGAAGATCAAAGAGTTCCAATATGTGGGTGAAGATATGGGATCCTATGATGTTGATACTCTTTTTGTGGGTTATTTACAGGGAGATTATGATTGGGAGATTATTGAAATAGATTACGAAAATCCTGAAATGTCGGTAGAGATTAATGCAAGTCTTTCAATGCATCTTACTCCAAGAATGATCACTAATTCATTCTTAAAAAAGTTCCAAACAGAAACATATATTTTGATAACAGAAAACTCTAGAGAAGATGATAAAAAGTCGGTTTATTTTTTAGATCCCGATGTGCTGATGCATCTTCAAACAACGATTTTCGGTCGCAAAATTTTGCACCAAACCTTATCAATTGATATCTTGGAGAGAAAGTTAACCTCCAAACTGGGTTATAAGTTAGAGGAAACCCTCGATAGCCGGTATAATGACGAAACTGCAAAAAAAGATCAGGAAACATGGGATGCCGAATTACGCATTTTTGTAATTAAAAAAACAAATATGGAACTGCATTATGATCATGTTAAAGAAGAAGATTCATATTATAATTCGCAAATGGAACTGGATCAAATTGAGATGGATATTCAAAACAGACTCTCTTCCGATATAACACTGAAGTCATCAATATCTTATTCATTTGAAAAGGGGAATGATGATGCTGATAATAATGAATATACTATTAGTGCTTTTGAACTGGAAGAATCAGCATCTTATTTCTTTAAGAGAAAATACAGGTTCTTTGCCAAAGCCAGCTATAAACGGAATTATCGTGAAGGTTCCGGATTCTTAAGCTTCCTCAATGATAAAAAAGAAGGAAATATTTTTAAATGGGACATTAATATTGATTATAAAATGAGCAATTACACTTCTTTGAATTTGCAATATTCCGGAAATAGTTATCCTGATGAAAAGCAGGTTCATAAACTAAGTATAGAAGCGAAAGCAGAATTTTAAATATCAATTTTTTTAGGAAATGAAAAATCCTGTTGACATTGAAATACACACTTTTAATTTTTTCAGTTGAAATATAAAAGGATGCCGAAGATGAATAAAAGAGTTGAAATGTCATTGAAAGAATCTGCTGAAAATTTTGCTGTTTTCGCTGAAGATGAAAGAAATATAAAGATAATCGAACAAATCTCCAATACAATTGCAAATGCCTTTAATAATGGTAATAAAGTTCTTATTTGCGGTAATGGCGGCAGCTCGACGGATGCGATGCATTTTGCTGAAGAACTAACAGGAAAATTTCGTAAAGAGCGTAGAGCACTTCCGGCGATTGCACTTACCGATCCGTCACACATTACCTGCGTAGCAAATGATTATGGATTTGAAGAAGTATTTGCACGAGGTGTAGAAGCTTATGGAAAGGAAGGTGATATCTTAATAGCAATTTCAACCAGTGGGAATTCACAGAATATTATCAATGCTGTAAAAATTGCATCAGATAGAAAAATAATAACTTTTGGATTATTGGGAAAAGATGGTGGAAAGCTGAATAATAAATGTGATTTTCAACTTATTGGTTCCGGCAAAACAACAGATAGAATTCAGGAAATCCATATTTCAGTTCTTCATATAATTATTGAGACGATTGAGAGAATTCTTTTCCCGAATAATTATGCGGATTAATAAATGAAATTGGTAATTCAACGAGTAAAGCATGCCGAAGTGGAAGTTAATGGAAGAAAAGTGTCCAGAATTGGGAAGGGTTTACTTATTCTTATTGGCATTTCTAAAAATGATGACGGCTCTCAAATTGGATGGTTGGCAAAAAAGGTTGTTGAATTGAGAATATTTGAAGATGAACAGGATAAGATGAATCTTTCGCTAAAAGATATTAATGGCGAGATATTGCTTGTTTCACAATTTACACTTTATGGTAGTTGTAAAAAAGGACGCAGACCCGATTTTCTAAATGCTGCTCAACCGGAGAAAGCTGAAAAAATGTATCTCGATTTTGCTGAAGCCATTAAGCAGAACGGTATTGTTGCGAAGCTTGGAAAATTTGGTGAACACATGGATATTACATTATTAAATAATGGTCCTGTTACAATGATCTTGGAGAGATAGTGAAAAACATCATTTTTGATCTCGGTAAAGTACTGGTAAAATATGACTTTGATGTATTTTACAAAGAGCTGGGCTATGAACCTGAAACGAAAACTCTTATGGATTCGACTCTTCCTGTTCTGGAGTTTGAAGCTGGTAGGATCACTCGGCAGGAATTTTATAAAAAATTGAAGAACATCTATAAATTTGGACACTCTTTTTCTGGTTTCGAAAAAGTATGGAGTAGTGTTTTCACGGGTCTTACGGGAATGGTGGATTATGCTCGTGAATTAAAAGAAAATTATAATGTTTATATCCTTTCCAATACAGATGAGATTCATTTTCCACTTATTTGGCAGGAGTATCCCGAACTTCATTTCTTTGAAGATAATTTGATGTTGTCGTATGAATTGGATTCGGTTAAACCGCAAAAAAAAATTTATAAGCGTGCTCTTAAAATGTTTGATCTGAATCCTGAAGATTGTTTGTTTATTGATGATAAACCGGAGAATATTCAAGGTGCTGCAGAAAATGGAATTACCGGAATTCTATTTACAAATGTAGAAGAAACAAAAAAAAATATTAAAAAATATTTGAATTAATTTAAGATAGAGGGGAATAGAGAGTATGATACGATATGAGAAAATGATCTTAATAAGTATTAAAGATCAGAAATTAATGTTGATTCAAGACAATTTTAAAATTGCAGAATATCCAATATCAACTTCTAAGTTTGGTATTGGAAATAAATCCGGAAGCAATATGACTCCTTTAGGATACCATTTGATCAAAGAAAAAATTGGTGACCATATTCCAAAAAATTCAATATTTAAAGCGGGTGGATTCACTAAAGAAATTGCCAAAATAAATATTAAAAAATCGTATGATGAAGATATTATCACAACCCGGATAATAAAACTGGAAGGGATGGAAAACAGTATTAATAGAGGTAGCGGAATAGATTCATATGAAAGAGAGATATGGATTCATGGAACATCGTCCGAAAGTAAGATTGGAACGCCTGCATCTCATGGTTGTATAAGAATGAAAAACAATGATATTATTTTACTCTTTAATTCGGTTGATGTTGGAACACCCGTTAATATTGAAATGAATATCATTACCAAAGTACAAGAAAAAAAGGATTCGTTTACTGGTAGGGGACATACTTTTAGATTAAAAAACAGACGTAAAAAAGGTGTCTTGGATTCTACACTTTGGAAGGTACACAATATAGAACGCCGAAAAGAAAGTGAAAGAAGAAAAAAATAGATAAGATTTGCTTAACAATATTAGTCGGGATTTTCCCAAATTGTTTCAAGACAACCTTTCTGTCCCCTAAAGTTTAATAAATTAATGGTCGGGATGAGAAGATTTGAAC
>JAYEKK010000301.1:0-1665 GCA_034660955.1 Candidatus Cloacimonadota bacterium
AATCTTGTTGTTGCTTTTTATTTAAAAAAGCGGGTCGAAAATTTCTAAATAGTAATAATGTATGTTGCATAACGTTCCAGTATATGGGAAGTTGTGGAACGAAGCATGTGATATATTTTAGCGCAAGCGTGAAACACATGCGAGTGGAACAATTTGGGAGAGCGAGTGCAACCGAAGCGAACCCCATATACTGATGTTATGCAACCCGACGAAGAATGAGGAGAACGCAGTGAGGTTGAGGAACGAAAGTGACGACAACGTACATTATTTCCTTAATTCTTATTTTCGACCCGCTTTTTATTTACGTCATCTAGATAAAAACAACAAGATATCAATTCAGCGAAAAAAAGAGGGGTAAGGGGTGAATTTTTTGAGCTGATGTATGATAAATAATTAAAATTTCGTTTATAATTATCTTTAATATGATTGTTAACTGGTTAAATAATAACCAAGGTTTATTAGCTGTTATTATTTTTGTATTAGGCGGTATTGCTACTTTAATCTGGTGGTTAATTACAAAAAATAAAAATTCAACTACTACTAAATCTTCATTCATTTCGGCAGGAAAAAATATCTCAGCTGGTGGGGATATTATTGTTAGAAATAAAGTAAACAAGGAAAGAAAAACCAGCAAATCTAGTCTAAAAGTAAACCTTGCTCAGAATGAAGTATCATGGACAAAATACGCAATTAGTAAATGGGTTTGGCCATCATTTCGCTTAGTGCTTGAAATAAATAACTATCATAATAATTCACCAGAGTATATAAAAGCTTATCTTGTTGCCAATTCTAATGATGGTCAATGGAAGGCAACTAATTATATTTTCCGCAATACTAAAAATGAAGATGATTCTCAGCCAAATCAAGAATACAGAATAGAGCCAAAATTTAAAGAAAAAGTGGCTGTTTTTATTTCAAATTACGATATAGGACTAAATGAAAGAAAACCCATGCCTGACATTGATAAAGATACTTTGAAATTAATTTTAGAAACTGAAAGCAAAAAGAAGGTTAGCATCAAAATAAAACCTGCGTGGATTAAACAAGGATAATTTATAGTTTTTTAAGATTATTGATTCCCAAATAGAGCTGATTGTAGGTAAACTCCTTTAAAGACTTGTCTTTACTTCGATTAAGGAGTGAAACTTTTACATCCATGTCCATGTATTTCATAAAAATTCTAAAAACAGCTTTCCACAACATGTTTCTAATGAGATAAAGCCAAAGTCTTGGGTAAAAGTCGTCTGGGAGAGATGTTATTTCTTTATAGCCTTCAAGCATTGGATTAAAAACATCTTCGCCATAAAAACATCTTTCAACAGCTAGGTCATCTATTGGGTCGCCAGAAATAACATCGTCCCAATCAACAATGGCATTAACTTTTTTAGGCGTGCCAACCATGTTCCAGTAAGCTACATCTTTGTGAACCATATAGCCTTGCTTAATATCTAAATGTTTTTTGAATTTATCTATTAATCCTTCTATTTCTTTTACTTCTTTTCCCGTGAGAAAAGTTGTATCTTGAAGATATTTCAGATGATCTTGAAGTTTTTTGTCAAAATATTGTTTATTGGTTTTGTCTAAACCAATAATTTTATTTTTCTTTCTTAAGACTTCTGTATTGAAGAAACCGAATCCATCTAGTTTAATTGAATGAAGTTTAGC
>JAYEKK010000302.1:0-1648 GCA_034660955.1 Candidatus Cloacimonadota bacterium
AGATAGGCATAAACTGAATTATTTATCATTTCCTGATAAGCTAAGATGTATGTATTGTGGTTATGCTAATGGCGTACTGGCGTATGCAGTAAAGATAACAGGTGATACAGAAGAATATTGGTGTGCTATAAAGCACGAGAGAGATGACAATTTTGTAGAACCTCCTCATCAAAAAGATTTTGTGGAATTTGGAGATGAAGAAGAATTTGTGAATAGATTTCAAAATGAAAAAGAATCATTAACCACTGATTGACACAGATAAATACAGATATTAAGTAATATGAAAAATAAGAAGAAATTTCAGTTTGGAAATGTGTTAACGGTCTCTTTTGCACATTTATCTCACGATATATATTCTGCATTTTTAGCTCCGCTTCTTCCTCTTCTCATTACAAAACTGGGTATTTCACTTTCCATGGCAGGATTTCTGGATGTTGTAAGAAAGCTTCCTTCACTTTTCAATCCATTAATAGGAATAATGGCTGATCGGATCTGTGTTCGATATTTTGTGATCTTTGCACCTGCCATCACCGGTATTGCAATGAGTTTACTTGGAATTGCTCATAGTTATACTGTTTTGCTAATATTGTTATTCATAGCAGGGATCAGCAATTCACTTTTTCATGTTCCTTCACCGGTTATGATAAAGCATGTTTCAGCAGATCAGGTTGGAAAAGGCATGAGCTACTATATGCTGGGTGGCGAACTTGCACGAACTTTGGGACCACTTTTAATTACAGCAGCAATTTCCTGGTGGGGGTTAGAAGGTTCCTGGCGCGTAATGCCATTGGGAATTATTGCATCCATCATTCTCTATTTTAAACTTAAAAACATTAACATTAATAAGGATTTTCAGAGAAAAAAGAAGGAAACCGGTGCCAAAGAAACATTTAAGAAATATATTCCTTTTTTCGTGATAATTTCGGGAATTACAATTTTCAGGGCTGCAATGAAATTGGCACTCACACTCTACCTTCCCACTTTTCTTACACAACAGGGAAATACTTTATGGTTAGCAGGAATATCTCTTGCTGTATTACAATTCTCAGGTGCTATCGGAACTTTTTTTGCCGGTCCCATCTCAGACAAATTCGGCAGGAAAAATATACTACTTGTTACTTCAATTGTAAATCCGATCTTAATGTGGATGTTTATTTCATTGAATGGCAGCTTCATGATCCCGCTTCTAATTGTGATGGGATTTTTTCTTTTTGCTTCCGGTCCCGTTTTGCTGGCACTTGTACAAGACACCGATTCCGAGCATCCGGCATTCATCAATGGAATCTTTATGACGATAAGTTTTGGAGTTAGTTCAATCATGGTTTTATTGATCGGATTTTTAGGTGATAGTTTTGGATTAATAATAACATATAGAATCTGTGCTATTATCTCGATTGCAACGATCCCGTTTATTTTAATGCTCTCAAATAAAAAATATTTAAGAAGATGAGAGATAAGGAGTCATTATGAAAGCAAAGATCAAATGGTTATCAAATCAACATCCTGATTATGGAAAGCACGTAAAATGTAATGAACTTTTTCCTAAGAAAATAAACTCTATAACACGATCATTTCATCGTGAAATTCCTGGATATAAAATATCTCCACTCAAAAATTTATCAAATCTGGCAGAGATGTTCCAGCTTGG
>JAYEKK010000303.1:0-1646 GCA_034660955.1 Candidatus Cloacimonadota bacterium
CCGAACAAAAAATGGAAAAGAATGGCAGAATTAAAATTGGTTCTGAACTTTTAGAGATCGCCAATATTAAGGATAAGGTGATCATTAAGGGAACGGGAAATTATATTTCTGTTTGGAGTCCCCAGAATTACGAGCAATTCCGTCAGAAACGTTTGGAAGAGCACAAGAAACAATTTAATTCTATGGATTATCAATAATGAGAGAATACCACGTTCCAGTATTATTAGCTGAATGCTTAGAAGCGTTGGATCTGCAGGATGGGAAAATCTATGTAGATGCTACCTTTGGTGGTGGTGGACATTCTTGCGGAATATTAGAAAGTGGAAAAGATATTAAATTAATTGGATTTGACCATGATCCCGATTCAATCGAACAAAGTAAAATTCTAAAAGATAAATATCCAGAAAAGTTTGTAATGATCAAAGAAAATTTTGCCAATATACGAACCGGACTTGCCCTTGAGAGAATAAAAAAGGTTGATGGCATACTTTTTGATCTGGGTGTTTCATCTCATCAGATCAATGATCCTGCCCGCGGTTTTAGTTTTAGTGGTGACGGAGACCTGAACATGCGAATGGATCAAGGATCAAATCTTACAGCAGCCGACGTGGTTAATACTTACTCATTTGAAGAACTTGCTAAAATTTTTCGTGAATATGGCGAAGAGAAAGAAGCTGCCAGAATTGCCAGTAACATAATTTTAGAGAGATCTAAGAAAGAAATCCAGACAACTTTGCAGTTATCAACAATAATCGAGAATTGTATAATTTCCAAAAAGAGCATTAAAGCTAAAGCGAGGATCTTCCAAGCATTGCGGATCTACATAAATAAAGAGATGGAAGTTCTAAAAACAGCACTGAATGACTCTGTAAAAATTTTGAATCCCGGTGGTAGGCTTGTTGTTATTTCTTATCATAGTTTAGAAGATAGAATTGTTAAGAACATTTTTAAATATGAAGCGAAATCGTGCATCTGTCCACCTGAGTTCCCAATATGTGTTTGTGATAAAGTATCGACCCTAAAAATATTATCGAGAAAGCCTGTCGTTCCAAGAGAGCAGGAGATAGAAAATAATCCGCGTGCCAGAAGCGCAAAACTTAGAATAGCCCAAAAGAGGGAGGTTTTATGAACTGGAAAGTTACCATTATTGTAATTTTAATTTTAGTCTCAATATTTTGTCATTATAGTAATAAACACAAGATCATAGTTTACGGACGCCAACTTGATGAGTTACGGGAACTTTATCAAGCTCATAAGGTTAATAATTTAGATCTCATAACCTTGAAAAGTAAACTAAGTTCTCGCGACCGTATCCAAAGACTTGCCTCACAAAATCTGGATATGTTCTTCCCTACCGATAATGAGAATGTACACAATATTAAATTCAATAATAAGAAAGAGACCTTCCGCCTTATTGATTACATTGTCCCCTCAGCTGAAGCACTTACCAGGTGATATTATTGCTCATTCAAACGAATGAGCTTTTTTTTATGAATATTAGAATTAAATTTTTCTTAGCTTTCAACATACTTTTTATCCTTATCTGGATCGGTTATCTATTTTCAATTCAACTTTTAGATGCTCATAAACTTAAGGCAACTGTGCAGATCCGTCAAAATCCTTCCAAAGAGATATTGATACCTAAT
>JAYEKK010000304.1:0-1638 GCA_034660955.1 Candidatus Cloacimonadota bacterium
GTAAAAAATGACAAAAGAACAATTTGTTCTGGAACTGGAAAAGATCGAAGCTATTAAATTTGGTAGCTTCACACTAAAGAGCGGACTAACTTCACCATTCTATTTTGATCTACGCGACATGATAAGTTTCCCATATATATTAGAAGGAATTGCAGATCTTTTAGTAGAAAGAATTAAAGATATGGAATTTGATGTGCTTACTGGAATTCCTTACACAGCATTGCCAATCGCATCTTTGGTAGCTTCCAAAATGCAGAAGCCCTTAGTTTATATGCGCAAAGAAGAGAAGGCTTATGGTACTGGTAATAATGTGATTGGTAAATTTGAGAAAGGTGCTAAATGTTTAGTGATCGATGATTTGATAACAACCGGAGCCAGCAAAATTGAAGCTGCAGAAAAGTATGAGAAAGAAGGAATTGTAATTGAAGATTTTGTAGTAGTTATCGATAGAAGTTTAAATGGAACCGAAGAGCTTGCAAAAGATGGTTACACACTTCACAGCTTGATCACACTTGATAAAATTGTTCAGTTATTAAAGAGTAAAAACCTGATCACAGACGAAAAAGTAAAGGAAGTTGAAGAATTTACCGCCAGCTTGAATAAACCGAAAACAGAAAAAGCAAAATACATAAATCCACTTACTCAGAAGCTTCTTGATAAAATGAATGAAAAGAAATCTAATCTTGTTCTTTCACTTGATGTTACAACTCAGAAAGAATTTTTCGAAATGCTTGATAAAGTTGGAAATGAGATCGTGATGCTTAAAACACACATTGATATCATTGATGATTACGATGAGAAGTTCGTTCCTAAACTGCAGGAATATGCAAAAAGACAGAATTTCCTAATCTTTGAAGACCGTAAATTTGCTGATATTGGCAACACAGTTAGGCATCAATTTAGAAATGGTGTTTATAAAATTGCCGATTGGGCAGAATATGTTACGGTTCATATGGTTGCGGGTGAATTAATTCTGAAAGGATTATTTGAAGGTATCGAGAATAGAGCAGGTTTTATTCTGGCTCGTATGAGTTCCAAAGGTAATCTGCTTAATGAGACTTACACGCGTAAATGTTTTGAAGCTGCAAAGAAAAATCCACAATGGGTTGCAGGGTTCATTGGACATGGAGGCAGTGTTGAAGATATAAAAAGATTCAAAGCTAAATTTCCGGGCAGTGAACTTCTGATGATGCCGGGAGTAAAAAAGGAAAAAGGTTCCGATGCAATGGGACAGCAGTATATCACGATTGAAGATGCAATCGGTGGTGGAGCTGATTGCATAATCGTGGGAAGAGGAATATTAAAAACTGATGATCCAAAAGAAGAAGCAAAGTTATACAGAGAAAGAGCTTGGAAAGCTTATCAACAGAGAATTAATAGTGAGTTTACTCTAAAAAGTTTATGGTTATAAATAAGTTAGAAAATAATTCAAATATTTGGAAACCGATGAATCGGTTACAATTAGCTATCTTCCTATTAACCACCAACTTAAGTTGGTGGTTAATGAAACAAAAAAATGCATTAACCGTTTCAACGGTTTCTCGATTTCATAAATTGAACTTTTTAGAGTGGACTCAATAGTTAAGGAATAATAATTAATAATTTATATGGAGATTGGACTTGACTCGCAACGAAGTG
>JAYEKK010000305.1:0-1624 GCA_034660955.1 Candidatus Cloacimonadota bacterium
TAATGCACGAGATAGAATTGCGTCTGTTATAAATACTGATGAACTATCTTCGTCTTTCTTTTTTTTACTAAATGGCCACATTTGTTACCCCCCTGTTGGATTTAAAACGCTCTATCTGCACACATAATGTCTGAGCTCACTGGTTTTTACGGAGCAAAGCAGAGTAAAAATCCAGTGCAGTGATTTGTTATGTGTATTTTGACCATTTCTTTATCGTGTAATTTAGGCGTCCAATAAGGTCATCATAGGTGATGATATCAATTACATTCTTATACTGACGCTTAATAACTTCAAAGTCTTGTCGCTGCTCAGATGAAAACCCCATTTCCCTACCCATTATAATAATTCCACTAGGATTAGTTATTCTTATAGAAAAACCTTGCGCAAGATTTTTCTGATAGTGATTGGTAAGCTTTTCTTCCCCTTTCTTGCCCCACTTATTTAGATAGAAAATGTACTTTTCAATTTGCATTACAGTCCCTGATAGCTCTCGTAATGGAATATAATTATTTCGGTAAGTTCCCTGAGTAACTATGCATTTATCAAATGGTTTTTTGATTTCAATAATATCAATATTTCCTGTTGAATCGACAAGAAGAAAGTCGATATTTCTGTCTTTATTACTATACGTATCCCTGACCGGTGCTTCCTTAAAAACATGGATATATTTGGGGTAGAGTATAAGAATTATCTGTAGGATTTCTTCTTGCCATTGAGCTTCCGAATATGAAACCTCATCATCAAGCATAGAGGCTAATTTTCTAATTAGGGTTTGATATTTTGCTATCTCAGCACCAGCAACCAATGCTTGTAGATCTTCTCCTTTTTTACTTACCTTCCTGTTCATATATTGCTGATAGTTTTCTTCGTAGTTCTCCTTTGTGTTCAAATATGATGAAATTATTGCACTTACTCTTGCATGAGCGTATCTGGTAAGTTCATATGAATTAGGGAAGTTCTTAATCAATTCTAAAAATGCCGTTTCTGGAATGGAATCTTGCTTATCACCACCAATATAGATCGTTTCCCCTGAAATATGATCTAATTTAGAAAACACAGAGATATTTCGTTCAGCAATAAAGAATTTAGTATTTAGGCTAATATCCTTGTGTATATAGAGATTATTTTTCATTCCCAATACATCTTGAGAAAATCGGTAGTAATCTCCTTCACGAAATGCAATTACAAAATTTACTGGAGCATCTTCATCTTCTGGGTTTTGGGTTGAGATCAACTCTGCTTCGCTTACCGTAAATGTTTTTCTAAGCGTTACAGTGTCTCTCTTATTTAGTTCTGAATATATCCATTCTGAACCTGTTTGCTCTCCCGTATAAGAAAGCACTATTCGATCTGATTCTTTTAATAATTTCAGCATCCTTCCCAATCTTTCCTAATACACATAATGCGGAGCTGAGCGAAGTCTTGGCGGGCTCAAGCCGCAGGCTTGTAGTCCGCTGAGACTTTCGCTCCAGCGGATTTGTTCGGGTGTGCGAATCAGCGATGCTCTTCCGCTAATACTTTGATTATGGTGCCTGAGCTAATTTGACGGTTAATAGCTCTCTAAATGTCCAGACATGGTCAGTAAGCCCTGCGGCCATGCCAGGAGTTTTGGAGGCCCATCTTT
>JAYEKK010000306.1:0-1621 GCA_034660955.1 Candidatus Cloacimonadota bacterium
TCCCCTGATGATCGCTTGAATGTAATCCATCACTTCAATATCTTGCGGACAGGCTTTGGTGCAAGTGTTGCAGGAAACACATCTGAAAACGGCAGGGAAAAGTTCTGTGAATGTACTCACATCAGGAGTGAGTTCGGTAAGGTCATAAATTGGTTTTTCAGCAGGGACAAATGGTATTTGTGCGATTGTCATTCCATCTGTTACAACAGTTTGGCAAGCCAGACCGCCCTTCAATTTGTAATCACCTTTTTCTCTGTAAACTGTGGCACAAGCTCCGCAATATCCTTCACGACAACCTACTCCGTGCTTCAATTGAAATCCGGCATATTCGAAAGCCATCATTATGGTGGAACCTTCCGGAACATCGAAAAGCTCTCCAGCCAAATAGACTTTTATCATTTTTATCTTAACATCCATTATTCTCATTCCTCCTAATTTTTTAGGTTCATTATAATAAATTTAATTTTGTTAATATTTTTTCAGGATCGATCTTATTAAATTCTAATCCTAATTCAATTTTATCAATTTCCAAGGCAATTCCCATTAGCTGGGTAAAATAGTAAATTGGAATTGTCTGATAATCGGAATTTTTTTCTTTTATTTCACTTTGGCGAACATCGAGATTAAAGGCACAAAGTGGACAGGAAGTGATTATTGCATCAGCACCATTCTTTTTGGCATCATCAATAATTCCTTGAACCAATCGGTAAACAATATCAATATTATTTACAGTGTGATAACTTCCGCAACATCGGCTTTTTGCATCCCAATCTACAGCTTCTGCTCCCAGAGACTCAACAAAATTTTCTAATATTTTTGGATCTTCGGTATCATCGATACCTACACTTTTGGGTCTTAAAAGAGTGCAACCGTAATAGGAAGCTACTTTTAGATCTTTTAATGGTTTTGTAACCTTTTTGGCTAATTTATCAAAACCGTATTCTTCCAAAATAGAGAGAAAATGAACGACATCTACATCACCTTTATAATTTTCTTCTTCTCGATGCATAAAATCGTTAACTTTTTGCAAGTCATCCGCATTCTCTTTCATTCGTTGATTCGATAAACTAAGTGTGTTGTAGCACATAGAACAGAGAGTGACCATTCTATTTTCATTTTTCACTATTCCCTGTTTATTCATTTCCTGAACCCGCAAAAAATTGCGAACAGGAGCAAGGTGTTTCATCAAGTCATCACTGGTTAAGGATGATACTACGCCGCAACAATTCCAACGATCTAACTCAATAAATTCAATGCCAATTTTCTTTGCAGATGCAATGGCAGATAATTCAAAATTCTTTGCTGTTGTTTTTAATGTACAACCCGGAAAATAAGGTATTTTCATCTATTTTCTCCTTGTAAGAGTTGGCTTGCGATAGCAAACAACCTCATTTTACATTAACCTGTAAATTTTCGGAAATTTCCCACAACTGCAATTGTAGGTAATTTTTTTGCTTCTTCTTTACTGATATCTTCGATAGATATTTCATCAATCGCAGTTCGAAGCTTCACTTGCCGCAAAGCTTCTGAAACTTTAGAAACATCCAGCTCTCGAGGACATCGCACCGTGCAAGTAAAGCAAGAGGCGCAGATCCACATAGTTTTGGAATCCATCACACTT
>JAYEKK010000307.1:0-1612 GCA_034660955.1 Candidatus Cloacimonadota bacterium
GATCGTATTTCCATAAAGTATCAAATCGTTCAAATACAATACGGTCGTTTATTTTTGCAATTGCTAAATTGCGAGCTGACCATTTTTTAAATTTTGTAAGTTGCTTGCGCTGCTCAAAATTATTATCGCTCACTTTGTAAAGTTGGAACACATCACCATCTGAAGCTGCGAAATAAATATTATTGGAAATTGATGAATAAACCGGATACTTCTCTGTAAGTTCAGTTTCTGTTAATCTTATAAATTTATTTTCTTCTATCTCATAAACCCATAAATCACCATTAAAACTACCTTTATAAGATTCGCGGTAGATATTACCTCTTCTATCAAAGATGATTTTATTCCCGCTTTTAGAAAGTTTTGCATTCCTACCGGCAAAAGATGTTATCTCCTTATAAGAACCGTCCAGTTTTGCTTTATAAAAGATGTTTCCTTTTCCTGTTTCATAACCACGAACAAGCAGCGATTTGCTGTTTGGGAACCAGTCTAAAATATTTAACCCCTCTTTATTCACGACTTCAATTTCCCCACTTTCAAGTATGTAAAGATAGATACCTGTCCATCCGTCTCTATTGGAATTGAATGCAATCTTCTTGCCGTCAGGTGAGAATTTTGGATGCCATTCTTCTGCTTCTGTTGATGTAATCCGCACTGCATCTCCACCCGCAAAAGGTACAAGCCACAGATCATTTTTATAAACGAAACAAACTTGTTCTCCATCCGGTGAAATAGCTGGCCAACTCATAAAATGCGGTTCTAAAGCGATTAGCATTGTTACAAAAAGCAAACTAAGAATTATCATTATCTTTTTCATTTTTTCCCCTTTATATTTTTTATAATCTATTTAAGCCAAATGCAGGACGTATCATTTTGATGCGTCCGAATAATTAGCTTCAATTATTTTCTAACCAACTCCAGAAATCTGATGTCATAATTTTATGTTTACTTTCAATCCGCTTTCCCTTATTTCTTTTAAACATATGATCAACTCCCCAATACGATTTGTAAGTTAGATTATTTTTATTGTATCTAATAAATTCAATTGGAATAATATCTGAACCTTCTATACATCCGCTTTCATCTTCAGTTCCTTTTGCGAAAAAAATTGGAATTGAAAGTTTTAGAAGTTTATTTATTGTTGATTCTTTAAAAAAACTATACCAATATTTATAAGTGTGCCCCCACCATTTTTGTAAAGAATCTGGGTTAGCATAAATTTTCTTGAATTGAGTAAATAAATATTGAATTTGTTTTTCAGCTTCACTTTCAGAGATTTTACCATTTCGATATTCTTTTCTGACATCATTAATAAAGTTATAGGTTTGTAACAAACCATTACCTGAGATACAAGCAAGATGAGTCACATTTTTATTGATTAATGCAACTTGAGTAGCAACATCAGAACCGTGAGAAACACCACAAACTACAATTTTGGAAGAATCAATTAATCTTTTATCAATCAAATAATCAATTACCAAGCTATTTATTTTTGCTTGATAATCAAGAGAATCTGTTTCATAATATTTTTGAGGTATTTGAAAGTCATTATCAATATAAAAAGGAATAAAAGGTTTTGTTAAAATCACAAGTTGATACTTTTCCGTTATTTCTT
>JAYEKK010000308.1:0-1609 GCA_034660955.1 Candidatus Cloacimonadota bacterium
CAATTCTACAGCCTATAACCGAACCAACATCCTTCCAGTTTGGTTCAATAGCTGCAAGTTCTAATTGCTTTGAATAGATGAGCATCCCATTTGAGCTAAATACTTCTCCGGCAATACCTTCTGTAATATTATATTTAGCTTTGAATATTGTTAGAGGCTCTTCTGTTTGTAAAACCAGTTGATTTTTTTGTTTTCTGTAAAAAACAAAATCGGAAATACTAAAGAGATTCTCCAATGCATTCCCTGTCTCTTTGAAAATGCTTTTCCTACTTTCGCAAGTTGCCAGGTTAATTGCAACACTATGAAGTTTCTCAATTTTACATTTTGCTTCTTTAAGCACCCTATCTAGTTGTGATTTATGAAGAGCCATCTCTATAGTATAGTATAATTCCTTATCTTCAAATGGTTTAGTGATATAGCCATAAGGTGCAGTTAACTTGGCTTTATTGATTCTCCTAGGGTTGGAATAAGCTGTAACATATATCACCGGTATGTTGTATACTTGCTGTATTGTATCAGTGATATCGATACCATCAAGTTTGCCCTCAAGCATTATATCAACCAGAACTAGATCCGGTTTGGTTATTTCTATCTTTTGCATTGCAGCTTCTCCAGTTTTAGCAATATCAACGATATTATATCCAAACTTCTCTAAAGTTACTTTTACACCATTAGCAATTATGAGTTCATCTTCAACTATCAAAATATTTATCCGCTTTTTCATTATTTAACTCCAAACGTAATGATAATAATTTTGCTTAACAAATATTACATAACCAATATTTATAATTTTAACATATTATTGCAAGTTATTTTTATTCTACTGGAAAATTTTTAGAGTGTTTGAATTTTTGATAATTTTATTAAGAATGGAAAAGTGACACAAGTTTGGCTTCTTTCATGTAACTATTACATATACAGTAAAGAGTTATGAAAAATTTAAGAATTAGCCACAGTTATCTTTACGCTACTGAAAATTAAAAGGTAACAAAGATTTTCAAATAAGGCAATGCATAAAATAAACCCAGCTTGAGGATTTCTCAAGCTGGGTTTGCTGAATTATTTAAGCATCAGCATTTTCCTTACTGCTTCAGTTTTCCCATTTACATTCAATTGATAAAAATAAATTCCTGAACTAACTGGTTGGTTGTTTTCATTCGTTCCATTCCAAACTATGGAGTGCATCAATCCCTTTGACGCAGCAGCAAAACAATTGCTGCAGTCCAAAGTTTTCACCTTTTGTCCTTTTATATTATACACTTCAAGAGTCACAAAATCGGAGTTTTGTGTTACTGAAAAAGAAATCGTGGTGGTAGGATTGAATGGATTGGGGTGATTAGAAAGAACGATTCTATTCCAGAGTATTTCATTATCATCATTATTCACACCGGTATATTCAAATTGATAATAATCTACACCAGTATTTCCATCAATATCGGAAGCCGATACTCGAACATCAAAAATCCCCAGTTCGGGAGGAGTAAATGTGCCTTCCCAACTGGTGCCGCTTCCTGTCATTTCCACAAACAGAACGGAATCATTTGGGCATATAATTCTAAGAAGTGGAGCAGAATTCATTTTTTTATAATACACAGATTTATCTTCATTA
>JAYEKK010000309.1:0-7320 GCA_034660955.1 Candidatus Cloacimonadota bacterium
TTTGGGAAGGGCAACTTTTTTCTGTTGAAATAAGAGAATTTAGCCCTGACCTATTTTGGGAAGGGCAACTTTTTTCTGTTGAAATAAGAGAATTTAGCCCTGACCTATTTTGGGAAGGGCAACTTTTTTCTGTTGAAATAAGAGAATTTAGCCCTGACCTATTTTGGGAAGGGCAACTTTTCTATCCTTATGAAATAGCAGTTAGCAGTTAGCAATTAGCCCCGGTTCACCGGGGCTTTTTTTATTGCCATTTTTTTAATGTTTTTTTAGTCAATTAACTGGATAATTGAATAAATAACTGAATAAATTATTTATTTTAAAATAAATCATGTAATAGATTTAATTAAGATTTCAATATTATTTATTGGATATTACTATTAAAACAATTTGACAAATAATTATCAACTTTCAAAAATAAATCGGTTAGAAATTTAGTTATAAAAAATATTTCGAAGTTATGGAGAAGTATTTATGAAACGTATTAATATCACAATCTGGTTTTTTTAGAGTTTTGAAATTATTAAGGAGGAAGTATGAAAAAGTTATTATTGATCATTATAACTATTTCTTTACTGACATGTTTACTTTATGCAGAGAAGAAAGAAAAAAGAACAGAAAGAACAGTTTTTGACACAAATCCAAATCGTAATCAGGTCACATCACCTGTTTTATCAAGAGATATTTTTGATCTTCAATTTCAAATTGATGTATCTGAAACTATTGCACAAGGTATTGCAGGAGCCGAATATGATGGCGAATATTTCTATGTTACCGAATGGGGATACGCAGGAACAACTATTCATATACTGGATATTGATGGCAATGAGGTGGGAAGTTTTATCCCTTCATTTGTAACCGGTACAGGAATTAGAGATATGGCCTGGGATGGTTCGTATTTTTATGGTTCCAATGCATCGAATACAATATATTGTTTTGAAACAGATGGAACTCTTGTTACTACAATAGCTTCCCCTGCAGCGGTAAGAGCAATTGCTTATGATGAAGGGCAAGATGCTTTCTGGATAAATAACTGGGCTGAGGATCTCAGATTGATTGACAGAAGTGGTAATCAAATTGATACCATCACTACTCCTCCCAGCATGTATGGTTGTGCTTATGATGGTTTCTCTCAGGGTGGTCCATATCTTTGGATATTTACCGGCACAACAACGGGTGGCGGTTGCCAATTAGAACAATATGATCTAGCTACAGGAATTCTTACCGGTGTAACACATCAAGTAGAAGCTGACGGAATAGCCGGAGGACTATTTATTGCCGATGGTATTATACCAGGTAAAGCAACTATTGGTGCTTTAGCACAGGGTACTTTTCTCTATGGATATGAATTATGCGATACAGCTCCATTAAACTCACCGGGTGTTCCTACGGATGTAACTGTAACCCCAGATGTTGGCGGAGCTCTGGAAGCAGATATTGATTGGATTTGTCCTGATGTAACAGTTAACGGTGATCCTCTCACCGACCTTGATGAAATGAGAGTTTACAGAGATGGTGATCTGATCTATACGGATACATTACCTGTAATTGGTGAAGCTGGATCATACTATGATGCTGTTGTTCCAGTAGCTGATATGGTTTCATATGCAGTAGTTGGTTTTAATGATGAAGGTGAAGGTATCCCCGTTGTTGTAACTGTCTGGGTTGGTGGAGATGTACCTGCTGCTGTAACAGATCTTGTTCTTGAAGATATTAGTACAGATACTGAATTACTTGCTCATCTATCATGGATAAACCCAACAGAAGGCTTACATGGTGGTGCTTTTGTTGATCCAATTCTTGGTTATCATGTATTAAGATCTGATGGTGTAGATTTTGAATTAAATGGTATTTTAACCGAATGGACAGATGACACCATTCCAGTAATAGATTATTATAGTTATTCAATTGTTCCATTTAACTCCATAGGCGATGGTGGAAGTGCAACCTCTAATACCAGTTTGATCACAACTGCAAATGTTATATTTGCAGATGATTTTTCTGGTGGTATTGATAACTGGGTAGTAGTAATTAACAGTGGAGTAGGTGAATGGATTATTTATGATGAGCCATATCCGAACTCTTACACTATGCCAGAAAATTCTATCCCTCCACTTATTGCAGCTGATTCTGATGAAGCAGGTTCCGGTACAACAACTGATACTGATCTAATTTTAGCAATTCCTTTAGATTGTAGCGGAATGATTGATGTGATTTTAGACTTTGATTCTGATTTCAATATGATTAATGATGATGACTATGCTTATGTAGATGTGAGCTCTAACGGTGGTGATACTTGGAATAATGTGTTAATCTATAATGGTGTAGATGTACCTGCAACACACGAAATGATTAATATCACTGAATTTGCTGCTGGTTTTGGAGAAGTGTTGATAAAATTCCATTCAGTTCAACCTGGATGGGACTGGTGGTGGGCAATTGATAATGTTATGGTTTCTGGAACCGAAGGTGAATTAGGTTCAATTATAGGAACAGTAACGGATGCCTCAAACACTAATCCCATTGACGGAGCTATTGTTACATATAGTGGCACAACACAAGTAACTGATTTGAATGGAGATTATGAGTTTCCAACAGTATTGCCCGGAACACATACACTTACTTGCACAGCAGATGGTTATTACGAAGGAGAAGAAGAAGTAGTGGTAATTGGTGGGGAAACTGCTATTTGTAATTTTGCCATGGATCCAAATTTATTCGGTATATTGGATGGAACGGTAACTGATGCGGATACAGGCGATCCTTTAATTGGTGCAGAGATCAATGCAATAAGCCTGGGTGGATATGAATATGATGCTGTAACTGATAATGATGGTTATTATGAAATTATTGATGTAGTAGCTGAAGCTTATGATGTATATTGCAGTTTTCCCGATTATCCTACAGAAATTGTAGAAGACGTAGTAATCGAAGATGGTATAACCACAACTGTTAATTTTTCTCTGGAAGGATACACATTCTGGAATGATTTTGAGACCAATGATGGTGGTCTTGTAAGTAGCAGTGTATGGGATTGGGGAGCATTTACTTCTGGTCCAATGTCGGGATATTCCGGTACTAATGGTTGGGCTACTTCAATTAGTGGGAATTATCCAAATGGTGCAAATAGCACATTAGATACACCGACGTCATATTTGATAGGCTCTCCTGTAGCTATGCTTGAATTCTGGCATTGGTATAATATTGAAAATAGTTATGATGGCGGTAATGTCAAAATCTCTATTGATGGTGGATCTAGTTGGAGTGTGATCGTACCGCTTACAGGTTACACCGGCTCTGCAAATACATCGAATCCATTGAGTGGTGAAGAAATCTTCTGCGGCATTACTACAGATTGGGAATTTTTACAATTTGATCTATCCGGGTATGTTGGGCAATCTATAATATTAAGATGGCATTTCGGTTCTGATAGTTCTGTACAGTATCCCGGCTGGTATATAGATGATGTCGCTATCAGTGGTGGTGGTCCCCCTGCTGATCCTGGATACATCGAAGGCACAGTAGTAATTGCAGATGGTGCTGGTGATGTAGAAGATGTAGAAGTTGAAGCTGGTGGAGTAATAGTTAATCCAGTAGCAGATGGAACATATTCTATTGAAATACAACCTGGAACTTATGATGTAACAGCTACTCTTGACGGTTATGACACGGGATTCATTGAAGATGTGCTTGTTACAGAAGGCAATGCTACAACTGGAGTTGATTTTTCACTTGTTACTGATGGAGATGAGATCATTGTCGTAGCTACAAAGCTTGATAATAACTATCCAAATCCATTCAATCCGGAAACAATTATTAATTACTCAATTAAAGAAGCCGGTAATGTTACAATAGAAGTTTACAATATAAAAGGTCAGCTTGTTAAAATACTTGTTAATGACACACAAGAAACAGGTAATTATACAACAATCTGGAATGGTAGAGATAATTCTAACAAATCTGTAGCTAGTGGTGTATACTTCTATAAAATGAGAGCACAAAACTATAGCAGTACTAAGAAAATGATCCTTATGAAATAAGGGAATTCCGCCCCGACCTATTTTGGGAAGGGGCAACTTTTTTCTGTTGAAATAAGGGAATTCCGCCCCGACCTATTTTGGGAAGGGGCAACTTTTTTCTGTTGAAATAAGGGAATTTCGCCCCGACCTATTTTGGGAAGGGGCAACTTTTTTCTGTTGAAATAAGGGAATTTCGCCCCGACCTATTTTGGGAAGGGGCAACTTTTTTCTGTTGAAATAAGGGAATTCCGCCCCGACCTATTTTGGGAAGGGCAACTTTTTAATCCTGATGAAATAGCAGTTGGCAGTTAGCAGTTAGTAGTTAGCAATTAGCCTTTCGGTGAAAACTGAGGGGCTTTTTTTTGTAGGGTCAATTCCCCGAATTGATCGACAAGGCATGCTAACCTTTTTTGAAAATCTAAGGGTTAATTCTCTGAATTAACTAAAACTTATTACAAGAAAATCATTTGACAGATTCAGTTTGAAAATCAACAAATGACGTTGTTAGGGAAGAATAGAAAATTGTTGTTTTCTTAGATTAAATTTGTATTTTGTATGTAGATATTAAATGAAAAGAATTATTAATTTCGAAAACTAAATTGAACTTTTACTATCAAATTTTAAGGATTCTCATTCCAAACCATTAATATCGAATTTACGAACTTTAATCGTTAATAAAACCATAAGGAGATTTTTATGAAAAAGGGAATAATTGTTTTATTAGTATTAATATTCACAGTAAGTTGGGCATTTGCATTTAATCCCCCACAGGATGTAGCTGTAGACGAAGTAACAGGTACTATATCCTGGACAGAACCAGCAAGTAGTGGCATTTCCTGGCTGGATGACATGGATTCTTACACTGCCGGGCAATACCTGGCTCTGCAATCTGCCGATTGGACTACCTGGAGCGGAAATCCCGGTGGTGCTGATGATGGCTATGTAGTAGATGAACTTGCTTTCAGCGGTTTAAATTCTGTGAAGGTAGAGGGTTCAGCCACCGATCTTGTTCATGAATTTGGTGCTTTCACCAGCGGTGTATATGAAGTAAGCATGATGATGTATTTAGAACCTGGATATGGAGGGTATTATAACTTACTGCACTTTTTCAACGGTGCCAGTTCTGAATGGGGTATGGAAGTTTACTTCGGGTCTTCCGGTACAGGAGATTTATGTGCAACAGCTCAGAATAATGTCAGCTTCTCTCATCCGGTAGGATCCTGGTTTGAAGTGTTGTGTATCATCGATTTGGATACAGATTGGGCTGAATTTTATGTGGAAGGAACATTAATCTATGAATGGCAGTGGAGTATTGACACATTGGGCAATCCGGGTTCCTGTGTATTTGGTGCAATAGATATCTTTGCTGCTGCTCCAGCTGGTGATGTAGTAATGTTCTACTGTGATGATATTATGATCAATGAAGTTATAACACGTGACCTCATAGGTTACAATGTATATCTTGATGATATGGTAACTCCTTTTGCATCAGTTGGTACTGATATATTTGAATTCACATATGAAGATCTTGTAAATGGTGAGGAATATGCAGCAGGTGTTTCAGCAGTTTATGATGATCCTGGTGAATCCGAGATAATTGAGGTTACTTTTACTTACACAGGAACAGAAGCTGGAAATATTATTGTGGCAGCTACACAGCTTAACAACAATTATCCAAATCCATTTAATCCAGTTACAAATATTTCTTACTCAATTGTAGAAACTGGTAATGTAACAATAGAAGTTTACAATTTAAGAAGTCAACTTGTTAAGACACTTGTTAATGATGTAAAAGAAACAGGTAGCTATATGGCAACCTGGGATGGTACAGATAATTCTAACAAGTCAGTATCAAGTGGTGTATATTTCTACAGAATGAAATCTGGCAATTATGCTGCAACTAAAAAAATGATACTTATGAAATAAGAGAATTTCGCCCCGACCTATTTTGGGAAGGGGCAACTTTTTCTATCCTTATGAAATAGAAGTTAGCCAGTTAGCAGTTAGCAATTGGCAGTTAGCCCTTCGGTGAAAACTGAGGGGCTTTTTCATTGTAATATGATATTGTTGTGGTGGATTTGATTTTCCAATATTTAACATTCTAATTGATTTTTTGAACTTGACAAATGATGATTATAAATAACAAAATAGATAAAATTTCTTAAGGAGAAGAAATGAAAAAAATAATTGTTATGGTAATTTTATTATTTACTGCAGTATTACTGCTATCGCAACCAATCATAGAATTTGAAACATTAGTATACGATTACGGAAGGATAAAGGAAGAAGCGGGACCTCACAAATTTGATTTCAAATTTTCCAATACAGGAGATGAGTCATTCCGTATATTAAGGGTTAAAGCCGGTTGAGGGTGTACTGTTCCCAGTTGGTCAACTGGTGAAATATTACCGGGACAAACAGGTATCATATCTGTTCAATTTGATTCCAATAACAGACCGAAAAAATTTAGTAAATCAATTCAGGTTTATACCAGCATAAATGATAAGATCACTAGGTTGATCACTAAAGGTTATGTAATTGCAACACCGGGAAAGCTTAGGAAAAATATTGGTCCGTTAAGTGCAAATTATAATGATATTAAATTCGGAGATATGTTTCTTGGTGCAAGGCAAACAAGAATAATAAAGATCCACAATACTAAAGAAGATGCAATGTATATCTCACTTGCTAGCAAAAAAGATGGTATCGATATCGAGATTGAACCGGATATATTATTCCCTGCAAATTATGGAGAATTGGTAATTCATTTTAATTCGGGAAACAGAAATTTTGGTAAAATAACAGACATGATCCAATTAAATATTGAATTTGCAGGTAAACAATACGTAGAAGAGTTATTCTTTAATGCAAATATTATTGAGGATTTTTCTGCATTAACACTAGAGGAAAAAGCGAATCCTCCAATCATATCTGTAGATAATAAAACACTTATTCTTAAAGATCTAAATCCTGAAGAATTAAGAACAAAAGTGATAGAAATTGAGAATAAGGGGAAAAGAGATCTATATATACGAAATATCCAAACTATCGACGATAGATTTTTAATAGCTCCCTCAAAGTTTGTTGTAGGTCCTGGCAAGAAAGAATCTTTTAATATTACTGTTACACCAGATCATGGAGTAAGCAGGATAAAATCCATAATAACAATTATTTCAAATGATCCTGAACACAGCATTATAGATTTTACAATAATTGCAACCGTAAATCAACCGGAAGGAGATTCCTCAAATAATTTAAAAATTAAAATCAACATAGAAAAAGCAAAAAGTATGATACAAAATCC
>JAYEKK010000310.1:0-7302 GCA_034660955.1 Candidatus Cloacimonadota bacterium
CTCTTGAAGTGATTAGGGTTGCTCGCTGAGAAGTTTTTGTAAACCAAGCTTTATTTAATGTATTAGCCGGTTCAGCTCCACCGGTATATTTCCAGCCATCCGGAGTCCAGATTTCTACCCAGGCGTGGTTATTATTTGTAAAATTCCAAAAAGGAACACTTGCCGTACGGGTAGGAATTCCCACACTTCTGGCAGCAGCAATATAAATTATCATCATCTCTTCGCAGCGACCGATACCTCTTTTTATAGTCGTAAGAGGTGCCTGATCTCTTCCACTGGTCTGTTTGAAAGTCATTTGTTCCAAAGCCCATAAATTTACCAGAATTGCAGCTTCCTCTATATTTTTAACTTCTTCCACGAGAGGCTTTAATTCAGTATAGAAAATTTCACGCCAATCTTCCAACGGTTCCTGAGAAACACGATGCGGAAGTACAAAATGCCTAAAAATATCTTCAGAATAATTTGCATATTTAAATTCTTTTGCTTTAATCGCAAATTCTATATTCGTCATCAGGTAATCTTCAGTAAGAACTGCCAGATCGTTATTGCTGCAATTTTCCAAAAGGAAATTTAGATAGCAAAGTGTGTCGCCTTCCTGAATTTCTAACAATTGTGTTAATTCGTCGGCATTTTCTCCTGAGTATTTTTCGATTCTTTCTGTAATTGTCAGATCAATTGCATTTATGATTACAATTGAAAGAAGTAATAATACAATAAATATTTTTTTCATAATTAATCCTTTATATTTCTATTACCAAACCCAGATGATCGGATGGATAAAGTCTATCTTTATTGGGTTTATTTCCAATTAGTTTTATACTTTTAATTTTATTTTCAAAAGCCTCATTTGCCCAACAGTGATCGATCCGTTTTGCAGGAGCAG
Source organism: Candidatus Cloacimonadota bacterium (assembly GCA_034660955.1). Lineage (GTDB taxonomy): Bacteria > Cloacimonadota > Cloacimonadia > Cloacimonadales > TCS61 > Tenebribacter. The sequence goes on from JAYEKK010000310.1 coordinate 884, forward strand.
AACTGGGATAAGTAAAGCCATCATTTTCAGGGTTAAGTTTATTCCAAATATCTACAAATCCCTGCATTGTGAGTTTGTGGATATTTTCATTTTGAAAAGTTGCATTCATATCGCCCAACAATATTATTGGATACTCGGAAAACCGTTCTGTATAGCTCATCACCTCACCAATATTCGATCTTAAATTCATCTCATCATTAGAAAAATGTGTATTAAACAAAAAGAAAATAAAATTACCTGAAATCGTAACTGAATATTGTGTTACTCTTTTATTCTGATCAGTAGGATTTTGGATATAGGAATGAAACATTGCTCCCGTTTCCATGATATCATCATTAGAAATAATTGAGAGACCTTCCCAAAAACCAACTGGCTGATAATGCATTGCAGATTGTGTAATAATCTTTGCATCTACAAATTTATTCATAGTTTGAAGCTGCACAAGGAGTTGTTCAGCAGTATTCAGATATGTAGCTTTTGTGCTAAGATGATCTCTGTTAAATCGCACTTCCTGCAATGCAATTATATCTGCATCTGCCTTTATTATTTCGTCTGCGATCATATTTTTTCTGGTTATCCATTTAGGATGATCATCATAATTTGCAATGTTCCACGATATAATCTTCATAATTCCTCTATTTGTAGCTTAACGTTGCACGTTAAGGAAATTCCTCAATATATTATTTTCATCAAGCGACGTACAACGTCGCTGTACTTATAATTCAATATCATATTTCAATGACTTATCAATCCAAGTAAATTCCCAATCTTGCCAATTTTTTATCAGTTTTGCTTTTACCGGATTATTTAAAATATACCAGACAATAGAATTGAATTCTTCATCAGATCTACAATAATGATCAAAGTATTCACGATGCCAAAATTGACCTGTCCGATCTAATAACTTATTACATTTTCTAGCTGTAAAACGTTTATGATTTTGCATGATGTAAGGCAAAGAATGAGGATTATTATCCTTTTTCTTTAATGTAAGAAGCACATGCACATGATTGAACATAATACAAAAACAATGAAGTTCATATGATTTCGTATTTCCAAAAAGAAGACTATCGTAAACGATAACTGCTAATTCTGGTTTCATTAACCAATGAGGTGATATATTTTTCGATAAATACTGATCGTACAAATCAAACAATAGAAATTCAAAATTATAGACCTGATCATATGATAATTTATTTTTAGTATAGTATGTTTTTTTCTTATTATTTATGAGCTGCTTTAATTTATCAGGTGAATTTAATTTTAAATTATAGGTTATGAAAATCGGAGTATCTTCAGGAAAGATATGAGGAAGATTCCCTCTGTGAAATAGTTTATAAATATCTTTCATATATCTCCGTTAGTGCCTTAACTTTGTACGTTAAGGATAACTAATATCACTATTCATCCTGTACCGTAACATTGTAAATTACGGATAACTATAAGCGACGTACAACGTCGCTGTACATAATTCATATTATTTATTCAGGGTGCATATTTTCATGCACCCTGAAAGATATTCAATTTCTTTACGAATTTATTTCATCAATAAAGAGAAGTTGCCTTACCATTCATAATTGGTCAGGTTAAATTCTCTTATTTCATCAGAATCATTTTCTTAGTAGAAACGTAATTCCCTGTCCTCATTTTGTATAGGTAAACTCCTGAAGCAACAGATTTTCCTTTTTTATCTGTTCCGTTCCAAACAACAGAATGGTTTCCTGCCGACAATATTTCATTAACCAGAGTTTTTATCTTCTGACCTTTAAGATTGTAGATTTCAAGATTCACTAACGAAGATGTTTGTACGACTGAAAAAGAAATCGTAGTTTCTGGATTGAAAGGATTAGGATAATTACCATTAAGAATTGTTGCAGTAACAAGAGCATCATTGGCTTCTGTTCCTGAATAAGTGAAATTAATAGTAACTATTGCTGATTCACCTGGATCATCATAAACGGCAGAAACACCAGCTGTATAATCTTGACCTGCAACCAATTCCTCAAAATCCGTAAGCAAACATTGAAGATCTGTGGTAAATGTAATAGAATTATTCATATCATCTAGATAAACATTATATCCGGTAAGATCTCTTGATGTAGGAGCATCCCAGGTGAGAAGTCCCGTTTCATCATCTATGTTTATATTTGTAGGAGGATCAAGTTGGACACCATTTATAGATAGAGCCTTTATACAAAAATTGCCTGTGTTCTGAAATCCTGATGGATCATCATAATCATAAAAATCAAGCCAATCTGCACCATTTTTGTAGTAACTTTCTTCAGGATTGGCAGATGACTCTACAATTGTACGATAAGCAGCTCCCAATAATACAGGGACATCAGAAGTTCTGTCATACGGGTGCCCTCCATCTGAAAGGGATAAATAAACATAGAAATCATCTCCTTCGTTTATTGTAACGCCCGTAGTTAATTCAACAGTATGAAATCCAGCATGGTCATAATCACCGGAGACTATAGTAAGTTCATTTGTAAGATTGGTTCCGTCAAAGTCATCATATATTTTTATTATATAGTCAACATAATCTACAGCAGAAAAGAAACTCACAGCCTCTATAATTTGGGTTCCTGAAGCTTCGAAAGCATTGAAAGCTTCAGTAACTGTTGATAATGTGTCACGCCATCCATGGTAATCATGATAGTAAACATTATCGTATGCCATTGGCTCTACATTTTGAAAGGAGATTGCACCCATCTCAATATTACGGCAGGAATGTTTATCATAATATGATATCCAGAAATAACCACCGTAACCCCAATTTGAACCCCAGCTATTTCTTGCTATCCATGCTCCGGGTAATGGTGCTTGAGTTGCGTGATCATCATCCCAACCTATAATAGATACTGCATGATTTGGATCTAATGTGTTACTTGGTGGCTGATAGTGATTATAATTTGAAATAAATGAACCATCATAACAAATACAGGTTCCCAAAATCCCATTGTCTATTATCGTTTGTTTAATCACATCTATATTCGAGAGATCATCTTCTAATATATACCACTCCACATCTCTTGGATAGAAATAGTGGTAACTTGCCAACCATCTATCGGGAGGTGAAGTAATATTTGAGTATGGTGCATCTATTTCTCGAACTGCACCTTCTACACGCGAAAGATAAGCAGTTGTAACACGATAATCCCCGCCCATATGAACTTGCAATCCCCCACCAGTGGGTGGATCAGTATCATCATTATTGTGTTGATTAAATCCATTCCACCAATCTAGATGCGCTTCCGAAAGATTTGGTTCTCCTGTTTCTCCGGCTGCAGTCCAAGCACCGGTAATCATCATGTTCCCTTCCATAGATGCATAGGCACCAAAGGTCCAGCAGGTACCATATTGACCTTGATTTCTAACAGCGGGAACATAATTCTCGCCATTTACATTACGCAGATCATATGCATCTGCCATTAGAAGCAATGAGCACATAATTAATAAGACCACAAATAAATTTTTTAACATTTTTCCCTCCATATTTTATTATTCCAACTTTTCTTTAATATAATGCATAATACATTCCAGATAATAAATTTAATTGTTAATTAATTAGTCAAATAAAAGATAATGTTTGTTCGTTGGACTTCAAGTCACAAAAAGTCTATAATCTTTTTGTCTTAAACGATTCATTACTGAAACTACCCTGAGACAATCCACAAAACAAAATGATTCAACACCCTGTAAGAGTTTCTTTCAGACACTCCCCAAATTTTAACTCTTCCTGGGTGGGCAAAACTATAGCCATTGAAAGAAATCTACCTTTTTAAACATACCTTGAAAGTGTTAAGAAATAAGAAGATTGTGAGAGAAACGCTTGCAAAGTTGAATAAAAAAAGGGGAAACCAAAAAGGCTTCCCCTAATAGAACATTTATGTTGATTATTTAGAAAGTAATATTCAACCCAGCATTAAATGTTCGTGGAGCACCAAAGAATACTTCGGCATCGTCTGCATCATGATCTCCATCAAAACCATTATAATTGCTATTATCTGTAGCATCCTGGACAAAGACTGCATCGAGCACATTGAACAAATGAGCAAATACAGATACATTTACGCCTTTGAAATTAACAGGAAGTAGATAATCCATATGAATATCAAATTTACTATAAGCCGGCATCTTCCAACTTTGTGTTGTATCATCCGGATCGGTTCTACCGAATGCATCCCATGCTGCATAGTGATCACGATAATTTTGTACAACAAATTGAGCCTTAAGGCCGTCAAGAGGGAAAATTGATGTTGTAAAGGATAATTGTGTTTGTGGAGCATCGCCAACCTTTAATCCATCGACATATACATTTAGTGTATCAATTTCATTATGTCCGGATGAAGAATAGTTATCATATGTAGCAGTTACATCATTTGTATAATACCAGTTCCCTAACGAGGCAGAAATATCAAATTGAAGCATATATGTCGGTCTGTAACTTGTCTCTAATTCAACGCCCCAATGTCGTGAATTCAATCCACTGATAAAGACGATACCTTCTTCTCCCTCTGGGTTTGTAATACCTTGAGATTTGGATTTATCTTCCCAAACAGTATAATAGAAGTTTGATTTCGTCTTAAAAAGACCATCAAAAGCACTATAGTTCCAACCGGCTTCTAATGAAGTGAATTTTTCATTTTTAGGATTTTCAGCTTTAGTACCATTATAGTCATCAATTACATTATCAAATATTGGAACCTTTGATACATAACCTGCATTACCAAATACATCAATATTTTCAGTAAGTTTATAGCTTGATCCACCTTTTATCTGGAATCCACTGATCCATTCAGTTTCTGCTGTTAACTCTTCACCATCGCCAGCATCTTTAAAGTGATTTACATAATTATATTTTATTTGTGATAATCCAATCATTGAGTATGATGTCATGTCATCTAATGTTATTTCACCTTGAACATAACCGCCTAGCCAATCTACATTATTAGTGAAGTTGTAAGCAATTTTATCTCCAAGAACTTTTTCGTAATCAGCAGCTGCATCAAAGTCATTACCATCATAATAGTAATATTCTCCACCTAAAAGGTCACGAACTTCTCTAAAGTGCTCTATCTCTGCAGTTCTCCAGTCAAACCCAACAGATGTTTTGAAATTTTCATTAACTGTAAAATATGCTTTAGAAATTGCTCCAATAGTCCATTGATTATTTACGCTATTACGTAGAATACCGAATGAACCCGTACTTGATGTGTCATTTTCTGCAATAGTAGCATCCCAATCAGGAGTTCTTGTAGGAGTAGAATAATCCCATTCTATACTTCCATAAGTTCCCGTTCCTCCACCTTTACCACCAGAATAGTAAAGAATTGAATACATATTGAAACGTTCACTTAATTTTGTATACCAGTTCAAATTGATCTGTGGCTTATGATAGAAGTTTTCTCTTTCATTAATGAAACCTTCGTCAAAACGATCGTGCTCTGCACCATTCCACCATTGTTTTCCATCATAAGAAGAACTTACGCTACCCCAGTTCTGGCTATACTCACGTCCACCTTCCGGAAAATCTTCAAACACATCAGGAGTTCCAGATGAATCAGCATCAACTAAGTTGTATTCACCAAGATCTTCTGCATATTCTCTATCATAAACTGCGATATTTTGTTTGTAAAGATTTTGTCCGTGTCTTTGGGGAGCACCAACAACATATAATTCAATTTTGTTATTATTGTTAATGTTAAATCCTGAACTTAAATAGTAAGCCCATGCATCTGTCCAAGTTTTATCAACAACCCCATCACCTGATTTTCTTACACCACCACCGCTAATAGCAAATTTATTATTAATTAGACCTGAACTTGCCATAAAAGTAGTTTTCATGAAAGCACCATTTCCGAATTCTTGTTTTACTTTTACTCCCTTCTTCAATGCTGTAGGATCAGTAATGATGTTCATTGTTCCACCAATTGATGGTGCAGCAAGGTTAACAGCACTTAAGCCTCTCTGCATTTGAATAGAGGAAGTTGCATCACCAACTCCATCCCAGTTAGACCAATAAACCCAGCCGTTTTCCATATCATTAACAGGTACACCGTTGATCATAATAGCAACGTTTTTTTGGTCAAAACCTCTAACATTAATTCGTGCATCACCTGCACCGCCACCTTGATCTGTAGCATAAACACTAGGAGTTGTTGTAAGTACAAGAGGAATATCTCGCGAACCAAGCATAGATGTCATTGTCTCTTTATCTATGTCTGTAAATGCCACAGGTGTTTGTCTTTCCTTAGCACGTTCAGATACAATGTTTATTCCTTCAATGCCAATTGATTCAACAACAAGTTTAACATTAACAATTGCTGTTTCATTTTCTTTAACTTCAACTTTCAAGTTCTGGGTTCCATAACCCATATAACGAAACTGAACATTAGCAATACCAACAGGAACAT
>JAYEKK010000311.1:0-24640 GCA_034660955.1 Candidatus Cloacimonadota bacterium
ACATCTGGAGTAATGTTAAGAAGTTCTCTTCGTTTAGATGTATTAAACCACAATTCTTTACGATAGGATTTCATATTCCCCCTCATCCCTGGCCCTTCTCCCAAATGGAGAAGGGAATTATACTATATTTCACCTCTTTTATTCCTCTCCCTCTGGGAGAGGTTAGGTGAGGGCTATCTTTCACCTCTTCTATCCCTCTCCCTCTGGGAGAGGTTAGGTGAGGGTTAACTAATCATTATTTAGATAACCTTTTAACTTAATTTCTATTTTATTTATATCATTCATAACATCGATATTGGAAAATCTAATCACCTGAATTCCCAATTGGTTAATAATGTATGTTCTGAGAATATCATAATCTCTCTGTAGTTCATGTATTCCACCATCAATTTCTATCACAAGTTTAGATTCATGACAATAAAAATCAGCAATAAAATATCTTACCCGATCATTCCACACAAATTTTATTGGATATTGTCTTCGAAATTTCATTCCATTAATTTGACGATTACGAACAAAATTCCAGAATTTTTTTTCCGCAAGTGTTTCTTTTTTTCTGAGTTCTCGTACAACTTGCTTATATAAGACATTTCCCCTCATCCCTAGCCCTTCTCCCAAATGGAGAAGGGAATTATACTATCTTTCACCTCTTCTATTCCTCTCCCCCTGAAAAAGGTTAGGTGAGGGCTATCTTTCACCTCTAATTCCCCCCTCTCCTCTCAGGAGAGGGTCGGGGTGAGATAAGTTACTCCAAAACCATTCCATCAAAATAGGCGATAAGTTTCTTTTTAAGTTGTTTATTGATCTTTTTACTGAGTGTCCTGATTGCCCGAGCCTTAGCTTCAGAGACTGAAACATGACCTTCTCTCCCCTTTTCTGACATTGATACAATAACATTATCTTTGTTATCTTTAACATTTATCTGTAATTCATAACGAATAAATTCCAGATCGCGCTTCAAATCTGTTTTCTCTAATATTATGTTACCATCAATCCTTAATACACTCTCTTTAAAAAGTACAAATCCCAGATCATTAACAAGTTCTTCCAGCATAATCGCAATCTTATTCTCTTCATCATTCTGTATTGTGATTTTGCAGGAAACATTTGCAGCAGCTGAATTTGCATCTTTTACGATTTTGTTGTGGTTATAGTTTATTTCAAGCATATCAATTGCAGAAGGGAAAATAATAGTAAGTTGTGCAATAAGCAATTCATTAATAGAGCTTACAGCAGAAGCAGCATTCATTGCAGCATATCTCAGAATTGGATCACCAGATTTATCAGCAATTCCCATAAAATAATCTATACGAGCTGCATTCTTATTAATTTTATTTTCATAGATCTCTGCCGTTTTCATTCTATTTAGATAGACAATAGCATAAATCCGTCCAACATCATCTGTGTAACTTTCTCCATATTGGATATTAAAAAGTGTTTGTTGAGACTTGATATTCACACTTTTACTCACATCAGTTTGCTCTTCAAAGTCAGTTTTATCATTTTTAGTGAGTTCCATATAACGTTGATTAACAGTCTCTTCTGCTTTGATATTAGATTCAAATATTCGGGCTAGATTTCCGGCAGCCATGCTTTCTGCATCACGTCGTGAATCTCCTTCTCCAACGGCTGTAAGAAACATCTGCTCAGAATATACAGCTTTTGGATTTTTCAGCCATTCCGGTTTGGAATCTTTTCTTTTCTTAGCATGTGCAGCACACGAAAGTATCAGAATTAGTATAATTGATAGTAAAAATGTTTTTTTCATATTTCCTCTCATTGTTTTAGATTAATTTAAGTAGAACGATTCAAACAAATTTAACCCTGATCTTGAAATATTTTTATCTCCAAGATCATCGACAAAAAGTACAGAGCCATTCTTAGAATAATATTTCACTTTGATATTATGTATTCCCTGAGTCACTTCGATTTCTGTGATAGATGTTTTTGCCGGAAAGAATCTAGCTATTCTAAGGTCAGCATTTTCTGTTGCGTCTACAAGTGCATCTGTAGCCAATCGAGCAGCAAACCCTAAAAGTGCATTATCTATCTTTTTCTCCATTTCCTGCTTACGCTTTGCAGCAAATAATCCCTTTATGATGGTTCGTGTAATTGTTTTTAAGTAGATCAAAGGTTCTTTTATTTTAAATGTTTCCAAAGCAACTCTCTCGATATCTTCTATTTGTTGAAAATTACCTGCTGAGCTTCCGTCAACAATTACTTCTATTCTTCCGATATTAGATTTTCTCTTTTTCATAAAAGGAAGTTGGAATTTGAAGTGATAACCTTTTTTCATATCTTTCCAAGGTATCAGATCAAGAGTTTCTAAATTCTGTTTACCATGAGGATTCTCTTTTGTAGTTCCAATTACTAGCAAATTTTTTTCTGTATGAATATAGAGTGTATTCGCCTTTTTATCTGGAGATCTACCAGTGAAGGAGACAATATTGATCTTAGCTTTATCGCTTCTGCTAAGATAGTTATTTAAAGATGGTTTGCGGAAATTATAAATATGCGATTGTAATTGCCATGCTTCATCAATTTTTTCTTTATCAATTCTGGCATCATCCATCTTGCCTTCAGCACGATAAAGCAGCATACTTAAATATCTTCCAAGAGCAGAATTATGGAATTTATTCTTACCTGTCTCAAAATTTTTCTTTTTATCTTTAGATGAGTTATATTGTTTTGCCATTTTTTTGTGCTTCTGCTCCAATAAAGATAGTTTCTCATTTATCTTCCTGATCTCAACAAAAGCATCATCAAATTTATTCAATTCAACATAATTAAGTGCTTTGAACACGTTGAGATAAACATCTTCATAATCCTCACCGGAGTATTCCAGAACGTTATCATTCAACAGCATTGAAGCTGCTCCACGTCCCAAACTTTTTGTATAAAGTTCATCAAAAGCTGTTTCTGCTTTGGAAAGTAATGTATTGCTTTGTTCAAAATCGCCATTGTAGTGATGGAGCATTCCTGCATCCACATAATAGAGTGCTTTTTCCTTCTCTTTGTAGAATTTATCCTTAGCTGCTTCGATCTGTCTTAATGCACCTTGATAATCACGAGAGATCAGTTTTTCGTTGATCCCGATAAATTGGTTTTTAGAACTTTTTGTGCTTGCACAACTTAATGCAAATAGAATAATAAGTATCAGAAATACTTTGAGGTTTTTATTCATTCTTAATTTACCATTTAACTTTATTTTTCTTAACGTATTTCTTAATCTCTTTTGAGCCTATCCATACTTTTTCGTTTGATTCTACATTTATAAGTTCAAGATCTACCTGATAGAATTTTACTGCTTTCCCACCACTGGCATCTGTATTAGATTTTATTCCACCTTGAAGCATGAAATCTGCCCCGGACTCTGCAGCTAATCTTTTTGCTGTTTCATCACTTGCATACGATTGCTGCTCCATTCTCTCTTCTCTAATCTCATAACGTTCCTTTTTGCTTGCAACGAACTTTATCTTTCCACTGTTGATAAGTTCTCTTTCAATATCTTTAATAAAAATATCCGCTTGGATATGTTCAGAACTAAAATTTCTGATGGTTCCTACAATCATTACAGGTTTTCTATCTTCTTCAAGAACAAAATCCTGTAGCCAAGGTCTGTACATTAGATCTCTTATCATCTGCTCTGCAACAAGCCGTGAATCGGTATCATTCCAATTACCACTCATATCTGAAACTTCTTCTGCTGAAACCCTTTCAACTGTACGAGTAGTAGATGCACAACCAATTAGCATCAATATAATCACTAATAATCCAATAACCGCTATTGTACTTCTTTTCATATTTCCTCCTAAAATTTATTTTGATGATTTAGAACTTAAATATATAAGATTAATGTCAATTTAATTTTGCTATTTATAAAAAGCCCAACATTTCTGTCGGGCTATTCTATCAAATATAACCAATTTTCTAAACTAACTTGAAAATTGTTAATAACTATACTTTACCTATTTCAATTCCCCTTTTTATAGCCTTAAGGTTAGCTTCAAGGAGTTCAGGATTCTTTTTCTTCAAGAAACCTGAAAGATCATTTTCAAGAGTTTCGTATTTTACAATTCCTGTCTTGCCAATTACAATACCAATTGCAACCATATTCAGAACCATCATGCTGCCAATTTCTTTTGCAATTTGATTCATCGGTGCTTTAATAACAGTAATATCACCACGTTTTATACCATGAGGACACATATCCGTATTGTAAATAAGCAAGCCATTCTTTTTTATATCCGGACCAAATTTATCAATAGAAGGTTGATTTAAGGCAATGAGAATATCGGGATAACTTACCAAGGGTGATGCAATTGGTCTATCCGAAATAACAGCAGAAACATTTGCAGTACCTCCACGCATTTCTGGTCCATAAGAAGGAAGCCAAGAGACATTAAGTCCCTCTCCCATTCCTGCTTTTGCCAGGAATTTACCAATTGTAAGAGCACCTTGTCCACCAAAACCGGAGCTAATTATTTCTGTTTTCATTATTCTTCTCCTTCTTGTGATCTATCACGGAAATTGGTAACCGGGAAGAAAGGCAACATGTTCTCTTTTGCCCATTTCAAAGCTTCTACCGGTGCTAAACCCCAATTTGTAGGACATGTAGAAACAAACTCAACAAAAGTAAAACCTCTCTTTTCTTTATTAAACTGAAGAGCCTTTTTCACAACCTTTTTTGCTTTAAGAATATCTTGAGGTGATAGTAGAGAAACACGTTCTATGAAGTACGGAGCTCTAAGAGAATTTATTAATTCGCAAGCTTGAATAGGATAACCAATATCTTTTTCATCCCTTCCATAAGGTGAAGTTGAGGTTTTCATACCGGGAAGAGTTGTAGGAGCCATCTGACCGCCTGTCATTCCATAGATCGCATTATTCACGAAGAAAACGGTAATATTCTCGCCTCTGTTCGCAGCATGAATAATCTCGGCAGTACCAATAGCTGCAAGATCACCATCTCCTTGATATGTGAAAACATGCATATCTGGGCGAGCTCTTTTCATTCCTGTAGCAACTGCGGGAGCTCTTCCATGAGCAGCTTCTGCCATATCAAAATTGAAAAACTTGTATGCGAAAACAGAACATCCAACAGGAGCTATACCCATCATTTGATTTCTCATTTCCAGTTCATCAATTGCTTCCGCAATAAGTCTGTGGGAGATACCGTGAGTACAACCGGGACAGTATGTAAATGGTACATCTGTTAATGATTTTGGTCTTTGTGCAATAATTTCCATCATTCCCCCTCTTCTTCTAAGATCTTTGCTTTTATTTCATCTGGTGTAAATAAAATACCTCCAACTTTTCCAAGGAATTCTACCGGTAATTTTCCATTTACTGCAAGTTTTACATCTTCTACCATCTGACCCAAATTCAATTCACAAACAACAACCTTTTTAATTTTATCATGAAGAACATTTTTTATAGCATCATAAGGATATGGCCAGGCTGTTATCGGTCTGATCATACCAACACTTATTCCTTCTTCCTGCAATTCATCGATAGCAGATTTTGCAATTCTGGCAGCAGTTCCAAATGAAACAACCAATACTTCATTATCATTAGAAATATTGTATTCTTCATATCTTATCTCATTCTTTATGATCTCATCGTATTTCTTGCCCAGTTTTATCACATGCTGCTCTAATACTAGTGGATCGATCTCTAAAGAATTTATCTCGTGATGATGATGATTTGGCTCATCTTCATTTGGATGCATACACCAGTCGAAATGCTGCTCATCAAGTTGTTTTAATTCCTCTTCTGTTTTGTAAGGTTTGAATTCAACAGGTTCCATCATCTGACCCAGAAGTCCGTCTGATAATATCATTACCGGATTTCTATATTTATCGCCTAGATCAAAAGCCAGATCTGCCATATCGGCAAATTCTTGAACTGTGCTTGGTGCTAAAACTATAAGATGGTAATCTCCATGACCACCACCTTTTGTTGCCTGAAAATAATCACCTTGAGCAGGTTGAATATCACCCAGACCAGGTCCACCACGCTGTACATTTACAATAACTGCCGGTAATTCTGCTCCAGCAAGATACGAAATACCTTCCATTTTAAGAGAAATACCGGGTGATGAAGAAGATGTCATAACTCTTTTTCCACATCCTGATGATCCGTATACCATATTTATTGCAGCGATTTCACTCTCTGCCTGCACGAAAACACCATTTACTTTCGGCATCATTTTCGACATATATTCTATTAATTCACTTTGTGGTGTAATGGGATATGCAAAATAGAGCCTGCAACCTGCACGGATAGCGGCTTCAGCAACTGCTTCATTACCTTTCATCAATACTTTCTCAGCCATAATATCCTCCCTTTATTTTTCTATTGTAATCGCTACGTCTGGACAAGTTGTATAGCATAATTTACATGCAATACAAGCTTCTTGATCAAAACATTCAGCATAATGATAGCCTTTGGAATTGATCTCTTCAGAAAATCTAATGATATGCTTGGGACATGCCGGAATACACAAACCACAGCCTTTACATATTTCCGCGTCAACGGTCATTCTTGCCATAACTGTCTCCTTATTATTGCAATTTTTTTTATGCAGTAGAATGTTTTTATTAAGCTGAATTTGTCAACCGGATTATTCAAGCAACTTAGGACAAGTTTTATAACCCCAACAAAGTCTTCATAAATTCATCTTCTTCTATCAAGCCAAATCCACCGGTTTTACAACTCTCTTCGTTGTATTCTGAAACTTCATCTGCTTTTAATTTCGGATTATAAATAATAAAAGGAACAGCATCGTGGGTGTGGGTTCGCACTTCGCAAGGTGTAGAATGATCGGGTAGAATAGCAATTGCAACATCTTCTTTCAGCTTGGAAGTTTTTCCCAAAACATATTTCACGACTCTGGCATCCAAGTATTCAAGTGCTTTAATTTTGAGTTCAGCATCTCCGGCATGACCTGCTTCATCTGTAGCTTCTACATGCAAATAAACAAGATCGTGGGTTCTGATAGCTTCATAAGCCGCTTGAGCTTTCCCTTCATAATTTGTATCGGTAAGCCCCGTTGCTCCTTCCACCTCGATCACATCCATTCCAGCGTAAACACCAAGTCCTTTAATGATATCAACAGCAGAGATCACTGCTCCGGTAATTCCAAATTTTTCTTTCAATGTTCTCATCGAAGGTTTGTAACCGGATGACCAGAACCATACCGAATTTGCTGGATCTTTACCTTCAGCAATGCGCTTCTTATTAATGGGATGATCTTTCAGCAATTCCTGTGATCTTAAAATGAGATCATTCAATAAAATGCATGTGTCTTCCCCACTTTTACTGGTGGGCTTAATCATTACATCTTTAAAGGAAGTTCCAGGAACATCGTGAGGTGGTGTAAATTGTATGTCGTTGTTTCCATTTTTTACAACAAGTAAATGCCTAAAGCTAATTCCCTTATGGAATTTTACAAAATCATTACTTAATTTTTCATTCAAAAAATCTATAAGAATATGAGATTCCTTTGTGCTGATATGACCGGCAGAATGATTCTTAATTTTTCCCTCTTCAATACAGATAAGATTACAACGCATTGCAAGATCATCTTCGTTGATCTTCACACCCATACTTGCACCTTCCAGAACGCCTCTACCTTCATACACTTTGTGCACATCATAACCCAGAACAGCAAGATTTGCAACTTCACTACCAGGCGGCATATCAAATGGAACAGATTGGAACATACCGCATTTTCCTAATTTTGCTAATTTATCGATATTGGGAATTTTTGCTACTTGCAATGGAGTTTTATTACCAAGTTTTTCAATTGGATGATCTGCCATTCCATCACCAAGAATTATTATATATTTCATACTACTCCTTTTTCCCCTCTAAACATTTATACGCCTTTGGTGTACACGAAAATTACGAAAATGCATTTCAAAACCTATGTAATCTCATTTCCAAACCCCAGCTTTGTGCGTTCCCAATGAGGGCATTGGGAACAAGAGTCACTTAACTAACTTAGTAGCAGACCATTCATTATGCAAATGATTTTACTCTGCTTTTACTTCTCGTTTTTTAGCGTATTTCGTGGGCAAATATCTTTTTATATTTTACCTTTATATTTTTTCTTTCTGTTCTGCTCTTTATGGATCTCTCTGCAAAGTCTCTCCACTTCGCGGAAGTTAACTTTTCCGCTGCCCATCATAGGAATATCCTCAAGTATATGAAATTCTCTAGGAAGAGCAATTGCAGGTAATTCTTTAGCCATTTTCTTCACAATACTTTTTGTATCGACCTCTCCTGTTGTGATAGCTGCAACTACATCTGCACCTTTTGTGGGGTTCGGCACATCAACCACACAGCAAATAACATCATCCGGGAGATATTTATTTAATACTTCTTCAACTTTAACGAGTGAGATCATCTCTCCACCAACTTTCACAAATCTCTTCAAACGCCCCTTATGCCAGAGAAAACCATCCTCATCTATCAGCCCCATATCTCCTGTATCGTACCATCCTTTATGAATACGCAAAGAAGTCTCTTCCAGATCACCAAGATATCCAGTCATAACCAAATCACCTTTCACCAGTATTTTTCCAGTTTGATTTGCAGGAAGTTCCTCATCTGTATCAACATCCAGAATTTTCAATTCCGTCTCAGGTAACGGTTTCCCAATACTTCCTACTCTATTTTCTGTGAGTGTATTAATGGAAATTGCCGGACTTGTTTCGGTTGTTCCATAGGCATTATTAATTGGTAAATTATGTTTTTCCATAAAGCCGTCATAGATATGTTTCGTTAAAGTATCTGCTCCGCTGATGGCAAATTTCATAGAAGTAAAATCTCCGGGTGTGGATTTTTTTAGATAACCATAATAGAAGGATGGTGTTGCAGCCATTAAAGTAACTTTATATTTCTTGATCAACCCACAAATAATTTTATAATCGAGTGGATTTGGATAAGCTACAATGTTACATCCTAATGTGATAGGTAACCAGAAATTTGCAGTAACTCCAAACACATGGAATAATGGTAAGTTCGCTAAGAAAACATGGTTTGGATCGAGATCGATTATTTTTGGAAGATTATCTACATTGTGCCCAATATTTTTGTGAGAAAGCTGCACGGCTTTAGGTTCTTTTTCACTTCCGCTGGTAAAGAGTATTACAGCAGTTTCATCATCATTACCATGATGTACCGATCTTATGATCTTTTTAGCAGAACCTTTTGATTTTAAAAGAGCCGGCAGTTTGTCAAAAAGTTTGATAGAAGCTGCAATATCTTCCAGAAAGATCATGCCGTCAATCGGATCTATTTTTAATTTTTCCAATAATTTCTTACTGGTGATTATTGTTTCGAAGCTACATTTTTCTTGAGCATAAATTGAGTTTTCAATAGCTCCGGTTCCATAATTAATCATCACCGGAATTTTTCCAGCCATCAATAAACCGATATTTGTCAACATACATCCAGCAGAAGTTGGAACCATGACTCCCACAAATTTACTATTGAACTTCTTGAACTTTTTTGCAAAGATCAAAGATGCGATCAACATTCTTTCATAAGGTACATCTTTACCTGTGGCAATATCATAAACGGCAATCTTCTTACCAAATTTTTTCGCAGTTTGTATGAAGCGATGATGTAGTTGCATAAAACCTCCTAATTCAAACTTAATAGTTTTTTACTAAATACCTTTTGAATTCTTCATAATTGTTTAACACTTTATCATAGGATTCTTCTTTCTCTTCCAACCCTTCCAAACTTAGAGGAAGCTCGGGATCAAATCCCAAAATTTCAATGATCTGTTCCGGAAATTTTGCCGGATGAGCTGTTTCCAATGAAATACATAATTGATCTTCATTATCAAATTCAGGGTGTTCCTTCAAGAACCTTTGCAATCCAGCCCAACCAACAGAACCGTGTGGTTCTAATAAGAGTTTGTGTTTTTTGTAAGCTTCCGCTATCATTGTTCTTGTCTCTTCATCAGTAATACTGGTTGAGTAAATATCTTCCCGTAATCTTTTCATATTCGGTGTTTTACTTATATGTCCTGTCTCATCCATCACACCATCATACAGAGCAACAAGACGTGATAAGTTACTTGGATGTCCTACATTCATCGCACTGGAAAGACAATTCTTAGACGGTTCGATCTTATTATAATTTCCGGTATTTACAAATTTTGGAAATTCATCGTTCTCATTGGTCGCTATTATAAATTTCTTAATTGGAAGTCCCATTCTTTTAGCAAACATTCCTCCCATCATATCACCAAAATTTCCCGATGGAACAGAAAAAATTACTTCTTCGTCTTCACTTTTTCTCAAATGTGCAAAAGAATAGAAATAGTAAACTATTTGAGGGATCAATCTTCCTATATTTATTGAATTAGCAGAGGATAGATTCAAATAATCCAGTTCACTATCTGAAAACGCATCTTTTACCAGATATTGGCAATCATCAAATTTGGCATCAATTGAGATTATTTGTACATTCTTACCTAAGGTTGTCATCTGCTTTCTCTGGCGATTCGTTACTTCATTCTCTGGAAACAGAACCACAATTTTGATATTATCCAATCCATAAAATGCATTTGCAATGGCACTTCCCGTATCACCAGAAGTTGCAACCAGAATTATCAGATTTCTTTTCTCTTTTTTTAGATAATATTGCATGAGTCTACCCATCATTCTCGCTGCGAAATCTTTGAAGGAGGCTGTAGGACCTTGATCCAATCGCATCACATATTTACGATCATAAACTTTTTCTAGTGGAACTTGATAATTATAGGCATCTTTTACAATAGCTTTTAAATCAGTATCAGGAATCTGATCGTGCAGGAATTTTCTGCCTACTTCAAAAGCAATTTCATAGTATTTCATTTGTGAGAATTTAATGATCTCTTCTTTTGTAAATGTAGGTATTTCCTCTGGCATATATAGTCCTTTATCGGGCGCCAATCCTTTTAATAATGCACTTTTAAAATCAACTTCTTCTGCATTTAAATTTGTTGAATAAAATCTAATTTTTTTCATTTTTATTATCCTAATTATTTATTCACCTCATCCTAGCCTTCTCCCACAAGGAGAAGGTGTTTCCTCTCCTCTTAGGAGAGGATTAAGGTGAGGTTTTCTCTTTCTTTTTATACCTGTTTGGATCTGCAAAAAAATCAATCACATAACATTTGGTAAGAAATTCTGCTGAATGGATAATTCCTTCCGGAATAAAATAGCGATCTCCCCTGGTGTAAATTTTAGTTTCACCATCAATAGTAAATCTCATTTTACCTTCCAGCACCATTCCCCACTGCGCACAATGAGAATGATCTGGAATTTTACCAATTGGTTCCAGTTCAAAAAATACTGCTGAGATCGTATCATCCTGCATCAACCAACCTCGAACACCATCCAAGGCAATTTCAATTTCCGGTAAATTCTTAATCATCTCGGGATAAATTTCTTGTAATTCCTTCATTTTCACCTCATACTTCTTTTAGTTTTTTGTAAATTAGACTCTTCATCGAATGCCTCTGTAAGAAAATCTCAGAGAGACAATTTACACTACGTCATTCTGAGAAACTCTAATTGCTTCTCCCTCGAAGAATTTAGAGTTATGCAATATTTTAAAACAATTATCAGAATAATCCTTTGGCAAATCCACCATCCACTTTTAAAGATACTCCTGTAATATATCCAGCTCCTTTCGAAACCAAGAATGCAACTGCCTGAGCAAATTCTTCTGGAGAACCAATTCTCTTCATTGGAATATCAGCTTCCAACTTTTTGTAGAAATCTTCTAACGTACCCTTACCGCTTTCAGTAAAAGTTTTTGCAAGATTTTCTACTCTTTGCGTTTTTGTATATCCGGGACAAATAGAATTCACCGTGATACCATCTTTTGCTACTTCGTTGGAAAGACTTTTCATAAAACCAATAACAGCAGTTCGTGCAGTGTTAGATAGAATCAGATTTTCGATAGGTTGTTTCACAGAAACTGATGTCATCATCACGATCCTGCCCCATTTTTGCTTTAGCATTAATGGAACAACTTTCTGGCAAAGTGAAATAGTACTTAATAGATTTAATTCAACGGCTTTTCGGTAATCCTCAATATCAAAATCGCTGAAACTACCAGCAGGAGGACCTCCGGCATTTGTTACAAGAATATCGATAGTTCCAAATTCCTGTATGACAGAATCTATCATTTGTTTCACCTGATTTTCATCGGTAACGTCACAAGAAATGATCGAGACTTTTATATTTGTTTTTTTTATAATTTCAGATTTAGCTTTTTGTAAAGACTCTAAATTTCGGGAACAAATAACCACATTAACACCTTCCAAAGCTAATTGAGTGGCAACAGCTTTTCCCAAACCTTTACTGGCAGCGGTAACAAGAGCAGTTTTCCCTTTAATTCTTAGATCCATCTACATCTCCTGATTTTGTGCTTTTACACACTCTGCTAATCTATACACTGCTTCTGCTATTTGCTCTTTAGATGCAAACGAAAAGTTAATTCTCATATGATTCGTACTGGGATTTTCTCCATAAAATACTTCGCCCGGCACAAAAGCAACTTTATACTTAATTGCTTCATAAAATAGTTTCATTGTATCTATTTTTTCGGGTAATGAAACCCAGAGGAATAATCCCCCTTCTGGTTTTGTCCATGTTACTCCCATTTCATTTGGAAAATGCTTTTCCATAGATTGCAAAAATACATCCAATTTCTCACTGTAATATGCCTTACATTTTTCCATATGTGTATCGTAATCCATTTCAGTTAAGAATGCTGTACAAAGATCCTGATTATATTTAGGTGTATTTAAAATATTACCACCTTTAATGTTACCCATCTTCTCGATAACTTCTTTTGCACCAATATTGAATCCAACTCTGATACCAGGGCAGAATATTTTTGAGAAAGTATAAAGCCCGATCACATTAGTTCCATTTCTCTTTTGATCCAGAGAAAATATGGAGGGAATGGATTCACCACGATAACGAAGATCACGGTAAGGGCTGTCTTCCACTATTGGAATATCAAATTTATAGCTGAGATCAAGAAGTGCTTCACGCTTTGCAAAACTTGTGGTAATACCTGTGGGATTTTGGAAATCTGGTACAACGTAGATAAATTTTGGTTTTTCATCCATCGCATTTAATTTTTTCCGGTATTCATCTACATTAGGTCCATCATCTTCAATATCGATTCCAATAATTTTTGGATTCTGCATTTGAAAGGCAACGATAGCTCCGGCAAAAGTTGGACGATCTAACATAATTACATCACCGGAATTTAGGAATAATCTCCCTGTAAGATCTAAGCCATGCTGTCCGGAAGATGTTACCACAACCTGCTCTTTAGAGATATTAATATTATCTCTTTTAAGAAATTCTATGATAGCATTTTTTAAACTCCCTTCACCCGGCACAGCAGTATATTGGAAAATATTCTCTAAGTTATTTTCCAGTAATTTCTTTGATACTTCCCTCATCTGAATTTTCTGGAACATATCGGGTGAAGGCAGACCACCTGCAAGCGAGATTATCTCAGGATCATTAAGATATTTGAATATCTTACCAATTGAATATCCTTCGAAATTCTTCATTATTTTGGAATATTTTTCTTTCCAATCCATAATCATTTTTGCTCCTTTTGTAAACCGTTGAAACGGTTATTTGAATTTTCTATGCCTTTCATCCCACAAATAAATTTGTGGGCTTCTTTTTTGTTCTGTCTTTTTGTAGAAGCCCATAATTTCAATTATGAAAAATAAAGACAAAGCAAACAATAACTAACCATTTCAATGGTTTCCCACAAGAAATCTGGGTTGAATGAAATTAACCTTCAGAAGGTTAAGAATTCTTGAAAGTTACATAACCTTCTGAAGGGTTTATTTTTTCTAATACGAACTACCACCAAAAATTGATTTTATACCTTTTTTCATAAAGCTTTTTCCATCTTTAGTTGCTCGTAAAGATTTATAATAGATCACATCACCGATCTTCTCAGCATTCTCCTCGCGTTCATCTTCCGGTAAGAAATAAGCCATCATTGTATCTAATTCACGGGCTGTTCCATCACTCTCATATTTGAAAGTCATATTGGTACCGCTTTCCAGAACTTTAAAAGCATTTTCAGTCCAATTAAATCCTTCAATACCAAGATCAGGATTAATAAAAATATGGGCAGATAGGCTAACACCTTTAATACCGCTTTCATCAAGTTCTTTTGCACATTGGATAAAAGTCTCTGCTGTAGCTCCATTACCAATATTGATCTCATAAAGAGGAGAAGTATTGTCATCACGCAGATAAGATTTCATAATATTCAGTAGCATTCGTAAATGCATAACCGTCTGCGTAGAAAGCAACATAGATATTTTGAAATATAAATTAGGAATATCTCTGCCAAAATAGCAAGCGGCAATAATTGTACTCCAACTTGGGTTTAGGAAGAAATCTGCTCCGGTTGCCATTGCAGTTCTAATAACACCATCAAGATAAACAAGATGATTATCATTGGCACATTCGATCCCACCAAAATTTCCAAAGAAAGTTCCCTGATTTTTTAAAATAATAACAGCGTTTTCTGCATCAATTTCTGCAACTTCAAATTTCTTACCTGTAACTTCTTCTAATTTCTTAAATCTTGCTTTCGGTTGTGGAATTCCAATTAAATTTGTGCTGCAAAATTTTGAAACTTTCATTAAATTTTCACTCATCATCAAAGTTGCCATCAGATCACCATTATAAATGTAATTATCTGTGAGAGCAACAACCGAGATGAATTCGGAAGCGACAAAACAATTCTCTCCATTCTCAGCACTTGCAGCAATTTTCTTCATTCCGTAATGCGTTACTTTTGCACCTTGCCATCCGGAAACCTGAGCAGTGGCAACACCAAGAGAATCGTTGTAACTAATATTATGTTTCTTTTCAAAATCTGGAACTTTAGGGAATTTCTTCACAAGCTCTTCAGCATCGGCTATCATATCACCAAAACCTTTATCTTTTAAAATTCTCTTCCTGGTTTCATATTTTCTCATTTCGGTAATTGTTTCACTTATCTTCTTTGCACCACCGTGAAACTCTTTTAAGGCATCAATCGCTTTTTTGTCATCCTTCGATAAAAAATCAAAATACATTTGTCCTCCTAATTTTATTTTATTAATGTGTCCTTCATAATTAAAATCCTGTCAGCTCACCAACTTAGGACAAGTTTCTTCAAGACTTGGCACAAGCCGAAGGTCTTGTGTTAAGTCGTATCTCACAGAAAAAAGAGATTGCTTCATTTGTAACAGCATCCGGCAGCTGCCGGACGCAAAGACAGCCTTTTTTTTAAACTTTTTCACAAAACATTCTATTATGCAGGAACCCTTTTTATTTTAATAATATTACTTTTTTTGTATAAATATCATTTATCGTTTCCAGTGTATAAAAATAGATACCACTGGATATTTTCTTCCCATTTTCATCAGTTCCATCCCAGCTGACATTATGGCTTCCTTGAACCAAAACGTCACTAAGCAGTGTTCTGATCTTGTGCCCTTTAATATTATAAATACATAGTTTTACATCTGTTGTTTTGGTAAGAGAAAAAGATAAGTTTGTAGAACTATAGAAAGGGTTTGGAGATACAGTTAGAAAGGAATGATCCTGAAAATAGAATGTATTTGCACTGGTGTTATATGTAAAAAGCTCTTCAGCATCCAAGATCGTGGGTTCTAATTGGTAAGCAGGAGTGCCTACCATAGCTGTTGACCATTTTATTAAATTAAGTGATGGAGCATATTGTATTGTATGGATATTATGCGAAACTCCTGCCGCTCCAGCTAAAATATCCCAACTCCGTATAATATCAATATCCGAACTGGTAGAAAGTGAATCTGCAATATTATTGTAACGATAACAACCGACAGGTGGATATAATTCCCTAAAATGATTTGTAGCTACCAGATGTTCCATTGGGATAATCGTGTTATCATTATCATCTCTAACAACTATTCCGTTTTGATTATTACATTCAATAATCAATCCACTCTCGTGATTTGCTGTGTGAACAATAGAACCACTTAATTGATAATTCTCCTCTATAGCAGCCTGAACATCTTCAGGAGCGATTTCATAGTCACCATCATAATCATAAACCTCGATTCCATTTCTGATTGATAAAAATATTGGATGGAAAGTATAAGTATTTGGATGCTCATTATGATTTCCCATATTCATGAATGCACAAAGTCCGTTTTCATTAATACTGGATAAGCCTCCAATCAAACCCGGAAACGTGAATGACAGCCAATTAACCTCATCAGCTTCCGATGGGAAGTGAACAATCAATAAATGGTTTTCCAATAAAGCTGGATGAGGTGTCCAGTCCATGTTTCTAGTAATTACCAGGTTTCCCGATAATTCAGGATCTAATATTGTACTTTCACCCCAGCTGGATAAACTTGAACAACCAAATTGATAATTCAAATTTAAGTCTCCCAATGCAGCCAAATCAACAATTGCATTAGATAGTAAAAGGTCATTAGCATCTATATCTCTGTCTAAAATATCACTAAAGAGGTTAATATCGGCTTCTATCATTCCATCAATCATCCCTTCAGTTTCGGAAATGTACTTCTCCTCTATTTGGAAATTATCCAGAAAATATGTTCTCGTGCTTTCGTAGAGATATGAATTTCCACCAAAAAAAGCGTATATGAAATAGCTCTCAGAAATCTCTTTGATCTTATCTCCAAAAAGATAGCCGGTTGCGTAACCTCGCTCATAATGTGTTCCCCAAACTTTGAGAATTTTCTTACCCTCTACACTTAAAGTATCTCCATTAACATTTTGAGCATTAATAATTGTTAATATAAATAAAAAAATAAAAATAAATAACATATTTTTTTTCATAAACCCTTCTTATATAATTATATCTTCAAGTTTTCGTTTAGGAACATGATGCGTTCCATTTTTGTCTCGCCAATATTTAATATCATTGTTTTCAACATATTCAAGTTTTATGTTTTCTTTCGGTTTCCCTAGAGCAATTACATAATTGATTGAATATTCTTTTGGAATTTTAAGCAGTATTTGAAGCTTCTCTTTTTTTACACTTGCAAAAATACAACCGCGTAATTCTGATTCAACCGCACCAAGTAATATTGATTGACATGCAATCCCTGCATCACAGGCTACTTTCTCTATATTTTTCTCAGTTGATAGAATGATTATATACGCCGAAGGACGTTCTCCATTTTCTGGTCCAGCCCAATCTTTAAGATATCCAGCCCAGCTTAAACTAGAAAATACTTTTTCGTTGTCTTCTTCTTCATTACATATCTTGAATCGTAATCGCTGTAGATTTGCTGCACAAGGTGACAAACGGGCAAGGTCAATAAGATCTTCTAACAAAGATGTTTCAATTTTGTGATTCTGATGAAATCTTCGATAACTCCGATTTTTTACAATCATCTCTCTTATCATACTATCTCCAACTCTTTTTTCCATTAATTTTTCTTTCCACTTACCTTTATCAAAGGTAAAATTAATAATGTCAAGGAACTTAAAATAATGAATGCTGTTCCTATATTTATAGAATCTGCAATGAAGCCCATTAAGGGTGACATTACAGCTACAAATATAGTTTTTAATTGTGATTCAACCGATAAACCGGATGCCATTACATCATGCGAAATATTCTCACTGATAAAACCAATATTGATCGGTCTGCGCAAATTCTGCAACATATATAAAATTATGAATAAGATTATTATTACAATTTTTAAGTTAATAATAAAGAACAGCCCAGCTAAGAATACAAATGAGACACCAGCAAAATATGTGCAGTTCACGGCAACTGATAGCGATGATAATTTATTTTTTAATTTACCAGAATTCCTTGAAGCATATGAAGTTAATATGTATAGAATACAATATACTATCGCAATTAAGATAGATTCGCGCTTCTCCATTCCTAACAACAATGGAATTGATATAATAACCATCTGAAGAATGGGCTGAAGGTAATCCTTCACTGTTTTGAATAAACCATCAAATATTGCAGAATTAATTAATGCTTTTCGCAATAATGGTTCCTTAAAACTCAACTTTAAACTGGTAAATGTTATCTCGAAGTTGTGACGTATATTGTTTATCAATCCTTCTTTATGCTCTCTTATCCCATCCAGTTCTTTTGGATATGTCAGCATTAATATCAAGGCAAGAATATACGGGATTATTGAACCCAAAAAGATATATTTATATTCACCGGAATAAAGAACAATTCCACCGGCAATAAGGGCTGCTAAAGCAGAACCCATCTGTGACCAGCTTCTTGTATAACCATAATATTCAACTTTTAAATGTAATATACCATTGAGTTTAAGATAATGCAGGATCATGGCTTTGTGAGTGCCTGTACGAAAGGCATCTCCCAGTGCAAAGAAGATCATTGCAACAATATATAATAGAAATCCAGGAAAAAAGAAGAAAATAACAAAAGATAAAATATATGATAGAAAAGCAAAGACCATCGAGCCTCTACGACCAAGACTATCTGCTACAAATCCGGTTGGTATTTCAAATATTAAAATTGCGATCTCTCTAATAGAGATCAATGTTCCGATCTGCAAAAATGAAATCCCCTGCTCGAGAAAAAATAAGAATATGAAAATATCGAAAAAACGTTGGTTTTTCAGGAAACCATAAGCAGAGAATTTGAAAAGCTGCAAATCTTTTGGAATCACTTTGATATCTCTTATCATAATTACAACAATTTCAGGTTATAATTCCGTAGCTTTTTGTCTATCACTTTTGGATTTGGATAATATTTTGCCATTTCAGCCCAGAATTGTTGTCCATGGTTTTTTACTTTTGTATGAACCAATTCATGTATGATAACATAATCTCTTAATTCCTCTGGAAGATTGATTAGTTTAATGTTCAAATTAATATTATTCTTGGCAGAACAACTTCCCCACCGAGTTTTCTGGGAACGTATAAAAGATTGATTGAAACTCAATCCATGAATTTGTGACAGTTCATTAAGCCGAATACGAATAATTTCTTTTGCTTCCCCTTTTTCATATAAATTGGAATTCAATGTATTTTGAAGTGTGAAATTATTTCTCTGATCGATTTTTATTAATTGTTTATTTATCCAATCAGTTTTTGAATTGAGGAATTTTTCAGCATTATGAATTGAACTATTTTTAGGTACTATAACCTTAATTTTCTTTGCACCATCAATTGATAATCTCAAATTATTGGCTTTCTTGCTTTTCCTAAAATGAACCTTACCAAGTGTGGGATGAAAGATAAGTTTCACGTCAATATTCATACTATTTTAATAATTTCTCTATAGCTGGCGAAAGCAGTAGATAACCAAATATTGCGCCGATTACAACGTTTGACCAAACGTTTGATGACATTGGTCAACCGCCACCTCTGCAGCCAATAACACGATAATATAAATAACCGAGTGCTGCACCTAGTATGAACGTAAGTATAGTTAACAATATTTTTATCATTCTATAAGTCCTTATGAATTTACAATGTTATATTCAATTTCGGCAGTTACACGAATTAGAAATGCTCTGTTTGATCTACTTAAATGTTCAGAAAGTTTTAAGAAATTCATTATGAGATGATAGATAAACTGCTGAGAATGGAGATGAAAGTAATATTGATCAAAAGTTTTACTTTCAATTATCTTTTCTTCTTCAATAATTATCTCTTTTCTTATCTCTTTTAAATGTGCATTGATCTTCTGTTTGAACAATTTACTAAATCGCTTTCCTTGTAGATCCTGTTGTTTTGTAATTGATTCAGATACACTTTTCACATCTGGTTTGATGGAGCTGATCAATTCTTTAATTAACATTTCTCGCTGTTCAGAATTTAATTCGATCGAACTGGAAATATCATTCCTTAAGTTCATGCATATCATTGTCATTTCCATCAAGAACTTCTGATAACCTTCTGTTCCTAATATATCGTATGGAATGTTATCCGTTGCTTGATTATATGCATCCATGATCTTGATCGTCTCTAATAAATTGGAATCTAATTCACGTAGAAATATCAGATTCATATTATTTTGTGTTTTACTGATCTCTGCATTTAAACTAATAAAAATAGTTGCTACGAGAAAAGTTGTTACAATGTTTTTTAACATTATTCATTTCCTAGTTCAAATTCTTTGTGTAACGCATTAATTGCTTCAATTCTATCCACATTTTTTACAAGACATGAAATTGTCGTATATGAATCTGTACATTCGTAGATCATAATATTTTTGGAACTTAATGCCTTCACGATCTTAGCCATCACTCCCGGCATCCCCGTCATTCCAGAGCCAACTACAGAGATCTTAGAAAAATCACTCTCTGTTTTAAATTCATAATTATTCTCTTCTAATATTCCAATGAATTTATTTTCCTTATCTTCATTAATAATGAATGATATCAGTTCAGGAGTTATGTCAATAAAATCAACGCTGATATTTTGCAAAGCAAGAGTTTGAAAAATATTTAATCCGGTTTTATGGATATTATCTTTTTTAGGATAAATTCGTGTATAGATTATATCTATTTTACTGGTTATTCCGGTAACAGGTCTGTCATTTTTCATTTCATGGATAATAGTTGATTTTTCATTATTGGATGTTGAAAACAGTTTAATAGGAATCTTATATTGAGAAGCTATTTGAACAGCATGAGAATGGATAACATTTGCACCTTTATTGGCCATCTCTACAGCTTCGATATAGCTGGCTTTGGGTATATTCCTAGCGGCAGGGATTTGGCGTGGATCAGCAGTTAATATGCCTTCAACATCCGAATATATTTCTATATGATCTGCCATTAATGCTGCTGCCAGAATGCTGGCAGTTGTATCGCTGCCACCTCTGCCGAATGTAGTTATTTCACCATTTTCGCTTATTCCCTGAAATCCAGTTACAACAGGAACCTTACCATTATTGATTGCATTTAATATATTATCTGGAATAACTTTTTGAATATTTGCCTGATTAAAACTCTCATCAGTTATAATACCGGCTTGCATCCCATTTAAAGCAACTGCATCGATATTTTTTTGCTTCAATGTCTGCACCATAACAACAGTAGAGATAAGTTCTCCGCAAGACATGATCAAATCTTTTTCACGGGGGGAGATATTTTCAAAAGAGGAAGTGGCAATTTCTAAAATTGTGTCTGTAGAGTATGGATCTCCTTTCTTACCTAAAGCAGATACAACTACAACAGGGGAAAAACCATCTTTAATTGCAATTGACACATGTTCAGCAGCCTTATTTCGAATCTTTGCATTCTGTAATGATGTGCCACCAAATTTCTGTATTACAATTTTCAAAAGATCATCCTAAATTAACAATTCAGCAATTTGAACTGCATTAAGTGCTGCGCCTTTACGCAGGTTATTCGCTACGATCCACATATTTATTCCATTTGGTTCAGTTAGATCTTTGCGTAATCTACCAATCATAACATCATCATAAATTTCACTCATTATCGCAAGCGGATATTTGCTATTATTAATATCATCAACTAGTTTTATTCCCTTTGTTTTTAAATAGATATTTTTTAATTTATTAATCGATATATGCTCTTCTGTTTCGAGATAAACAGATTCGGAATGACCATAGAAAACAGGGACACGAGCAGCAGTTGTTGTTATTTTGATTTTGTTATTACCAAAAATCTTCTTAGTCTCATAAATAAGTTTCATCTCTTCTTTCGTGTATCCATTATTTTCAAATACATCAATATGCGGCAGAATATTAAAAGCGATCTGATGTGGATATACTTTTCGAGTTGGTTTCTTATTATCCAATATTTGAGATGATTGTTCTTTCAATTCATCAATTGCATCCTTTCCTGTACCTGAAACAGATTGGTAGGTTGATACAATTATTCTACTTATTCCAACTTCATCTAATATCGGTTTAAGCGCAACCACCATTTGAATTGTAGAACAATTTGGATTTGCAATAATTCCATTGTGTTTTTTCACATCATCAGGATTAACTTCCGGTATTATCAAGGGTATATGTGAATCCATTCTGAAGGCACTACTATTATCTATAGCAATAGTACCGTTTTTAACAGCTATTGGAACATACTTTTTGCTTACCAAGCTTCCTGCACTAAATAAAGCAATATCAATATTATTAAAACTATTTATATTCAATTCTTGAACATTAAGTTTCTTTTTCTTGAAGCATATAGTTTCTCCGGCTGATTTTACCGAAGCTAAAAGGACAAGATTCTTAACAGGAAATTTATGTTCTTCCAGAATCTTGACCATCTCTCTACCTACTGCCCCAGTAGCACCAACTACAGCTACATTGAATTTGCTCAAGTTCTACTCCTTACATTTCCCAAAAAAAGGAGAAGCCGTAAAACTTCTCCTTATCAGGCTATTAAACATTTATCTCATCTCAGATTTAATTACTTCAGCCAAACGCTTCACACCAATTTCACTTAGATTTTTGGGAACATATGAGAAATTAATTCGCATTGTGTTCCTACCTTTGCCATTACAATAAAAAGCGTGACCTACAACAAAGGCAACCTTCCTCTTAATTGCTTTTTGAAAGAGAATTTCTGAATCCATGTAATCAGGCAAAGTAATGAATAAGAACAATCCACCTTCCGGCTTCGTCCACGTAACACCTTCCGGCATATACTTTTCGAAAGCTCGCATCATGATATCTTTTTTCTCTTTGTAATTCTGAATAGTTGCTTTTAGGGATTTTGCGAAATAACCTTCCTCGATATATCTTGCTGCGATCTTCTGAACAAAAGGAGACGTACAAAGATCTGTTCCCTGCTTTGCCATAACAAATTTATCAACAATATTTTTCTGAGCAATTACCCAGCCAATTCTAAATCCTGGCACGAATATCTTGGAAAACGTACCAAGATTAATCACATTGTCTTCACCATCGAGTGCGTATAAACTCTTCTGATCATTTCCTTCAAAACGAATTTGTTTATATGGACTGTCCTCAACAATGAGAACTTCATATTTTTTTGCAATTTTGATGATCTCTTTACGTCGGAATTCCGGCATAGTTACACCGGCAGGATTTTGGAAATCCGGAATAATATAAATAAATTTTGGCTTTTGTCCTTTTGTTTTCAAATCAA
The DNA here is from genome assembly GCA_034660955.1 of Candidatus Cloacimonadota bacterium. GTDB lineage: Bacteria > Cloacimonadota > Cloacimonadia > Cloacimonadales > TCS61 > Tenebribacter. The sequence continues at coordinate 23,165 of JAYEKK010000311.1, forward strand.
CAAGAACTTCTTCCACTTTATCGGAACGCATTCCATGCTCATCAAATTCGATTCCAATAAGATCGGCACCGTAGGCTTTAAATGCCTGCAGTCCACCCAGATAGGAAGGAAGACCAACCAGAACTTTATCTCCACGATTAATAAATACTTTACCAAGCAGATCAAGCCCCTGCTGAGAAGCAGTGGTAATGCAAATGTTTTCTTTGGTAATCTTGAATCCTTCCTGGATGTAGTTCTCTGCAACCAATTCACGCAGTCTGTCATCTCCTTCAGTTGAGCCGTACTGCAATGCTTTCTCTCCTTCTTCACGCAAGACTTTAGTTGTTATCTCTACGAGTTCTTCGATCGGGAAAGTTTCAGGTGCAGGTAATCCTCCTGCAAAAGAGATAATCTCTGGATTTTTGGTTAATTTAAGTAATTCACGAATAGCAGATTTTTTCATTCCTTTGGCATTGGTTGATAGAATTTCCTGTAAATCTCTGATCATTTTTTTCTCCTTTTTTTCTTTTTTATATATTTTATTTATTATTAATAAATTTTAATAACTTATAATCTTCTATTTGTTTTTTAATTCCGTCTAATAATTGTCTACTAATTTTTAATTTAAGAGCTTGAGAATTTGTTGTTTTTTTATACTTAATTTCAATTATTTCTGCGTTTTTGTGTAAGAACGACATCAAGCTCTGCATCTCAATAGGAACTTCCAGTTCGACACATTTCTTAGATCTTTGTATAAATTCTTCGATCTTATTGTGTAGTCTATCAATTCCTTCACCTGTTTTTGCGGAAATAAAAACACTATCAGGATATTTATTAATCAGTTTCTTCTTGGTAAATAAATAGTGGTTTCCGTTCATTTTATCAGTTTTATTGAACACAATAAGGATATTCTTGTGCTCAACTTTGATATCTTGAAGGACATCCTCAACCGCTTTCATCAATTCAAGCAGATTTGGATATGACACATCGATCACATGCAGTAGCAGATCTGCTTCTAAAACTTCTAATAAAGTAGAATGAAATGATGAAACAAGCCTATGGGGCAGATTACGAATAAAACCAATTGTATCCGTAATCACAAGGTTTTCTTTGGATTCTGTTTCAATTGCCCTTGTTTTAGAATCTAAAGTTGCAAAAAGCTGATCCGCTGTATAACGATTTTCGCTGGTTAACTTATTGAATAAAGTAGATTTTCCGGCATTTGTGTATCCAACTAGTGCAATGGAAGTTATATTTTTCCTTTTATTTCTCTTAGTCAAAGATACCTGTTCAATATTTTCAATCTTTTTCTTTAGAACAGATGTTTTCTTGCGGATCTCACGTCTATCTACTTCAATTTGTGTCTCTCCAGGACCACGAAAACCAATACCACCCTGAATCCTCGAAAGATGTTTCCACTTCCTTTTCAACTTAGTATACGCATATTCCAATTGAGCAAGTTCAACCTGTAATTTAGATTGTTTGGTTCTGGCATGT
>JAYEKK010000312.1:0-7266 GCA_034660955.1 Candidatus Cloacimonadota bacterium
TGGATTTCAGTAAATATGATATGATCTATGGTGGAGCTCAGAAGAATATCGGACCTGCCGGAGCTACATTTGTGGTTCTTAAAAAATCAATGCTGGAAAAGATCAATCCGAATCTTCCATCAATGATGAACTACAATACTCATGTCAGTAAAGATTCCATGTTCAATACACCACCAACATTTGCGATTTATGTAATTGGTGAAGTTCTCAAATGGATCGAGAAAAATGGCGGTCTGATAGGAATGCAGAAGATCAACCAAGAAAAAGCTGCCTACATTTATGATGTTATTGATGGCTCTGATTTTTATACTGGAACTGTGGTAAAAGAAGATCGTTCACTCATGAATATTCCTTTCCGCCTTCCAACCGAAGAACTGGAAAAGAAATTTGTGGCGGAAGCTGCTGCAAATAATATGTTTAACCTTAAAGGACATCGAAGTGTTGGCGGTTGCAGAGCGTCAGTTTATAATTCACTTCCAATGGATTCAGCTAAAGTTCTTGCTAAATTTATGCTCGATTTCGAGAAAGCAAATAAATAGTACAAAATAAATTATATTATGCGGGTTTTCCAATAGCTAACGGGAATCCCGCATTTATTTATGAATGATAAAATAATTTCACAAAAACAACATAAACTAGATCTTTCTAATCTTAGATTGATCCACCTTGCGTTCTTTACGGCATTTGCAATTACGATCTATGTGGTAGAAAGCTTCATCCCCAAACCATTTCCATTCATGAAACTGGGATTGGCTAATATCGTTGTACTTCTGTTGCTGGTTTCCGGTAATGTACGCTATGCGCTCATTGTAATAATAGGAAAAACTGTCGCAGGCGGATTCTTTAGCGGTTTGTTTTTAAGTCCCACAACACTTCTTTCTATAAGTGGAAGCTTATGTTCACTTGGAATTATGGCGTTATTCATAAAAAGCAAAGTTCATTTTAGTGTAATAGGAATAAGCATTTTAGGTGCAGTAGCACATAACTTGGCTCAAATAGTGGTTGTTCGTTTGATCCTCATAAAAGAAAATACAATATTTTATTTGACGCCGCTTCTTATTTTTATGGGAATAGTTACTGGAATTATAATAGGTTATATAGCCAAATTATTTATGGATAGGATAAATGGAGATAAATAAAAAAGAAGTAATAAGAGTTTTATCAGTTTTAATAGTAATAATTGTTTTTTTTATGGGAATGGGATTCGGTTTGTTCCGATATTATAGCAGAGAACTCCCACCGCTTTCTGAACTGCAAAGTTATGAGATGAAAGTAGGTTCCGAAGTTTATGACCGTAACGACAATTTAATACATATTTTTTATGTGGAGAAAAGGCAGTTAACGCATCTAAAAGAATTACCCGATTATCTTACAAAAGGTATTATGGCGGTTGAAGATAAGAATTTTTATAAACATTGGGGTATGGATCAGTTAGGGCTAATTCGAGCAATTCTTATCGATATTAGTAAAGGAGATTTCTCTCAGGGTGCAAGTACGATAACACAACAACTTGCCCGAAATATGTTCCTTTCACTTGATAAACAAATACCACGTAAGATCAAAGAACTCATACTTGCAATCCGCATTGAAAAGAATTTTTCTAAAGATGAAATTTTGGAAATGTATCTTAATAAATCTCCTTTTGGTCCCGGATTATATGGTATTGAAGTGGGATCAAAGAAATATTTTGGTAAAGATGCAAAAGATCTTACAATACCAGAAGCTGCACTTCTTATTGGTATGCCGCAACTTCCTAGTGCCTATTATCCATTCCGTTATCCAGAGCGGGCACTTCGTAGAAGAAATATTGTTTTAAGACGGATGTTTGAAGAGAAGGTGATAACTGAAGAAGAATATGCAGAAGCGCGTGAAACCGAATTAGAATTATTTGAGCCAACTGGAAATTTTGGGGCGAAAGATTATTTCATGGAGTTCATTCGTAGAAGACTTGAACGTGAATTCAGTACAACTCAACTTTTTACAGGCGGGCTTAAAATTTATACAACGCTTGATATGGAACTTCAAGAATATGCAGATTCCGTATTGAATATGAACTTGAGGAAATTCGAGTATAAAAATGATTATGAATTCAAATATGATGATTTCCCAGTCGATACAATAAATATTGTAACATCTTATGTGCAGGGAAGTGTTTTCTCAATTGAACCGGAAACAGGTTATGTGAGAGTGATGATAGGCGGCAGGAATTTTAATCATAGTAAATTGAATCGTGTAATGCAGTCTATTCGGCAGCCAGGATCTTCCTTTAAACCGATATTATATTCTACTGCTCTGGTTAATGGCTATACTCCTGCTACAATAATTGAGGATGAACAATTCTCATTTATCCAGAATGACACACTTTTCTGGAGTCCGAAAAACTACTCAAACCGTAATTTCGGGTACACACGATTGCGCACCGGATTAAAGAAATCAAGAAACGTTTATGCAGCCAAAACAATATTTGATATTAGTCCTAGAAAGGTTATGGAATTTGCCGAACGATTTGGAATTACAACTCCTATTTATCCCTTCTATACTCTCGCAGTTGGCAGTATGGAAGTTAAGCCCTTTGAATTGATAACTGCATATACAACCTTTCCAAATGGTGGAGAACGGGTAAAACCGATATACATTAGGCGTGTTGAAGATAAATATGGTAAGATCCTGAAAACAAATGAACCGGAAAAGATCAGGGTAATGAATGAACAAGCAGCATATATTATGGCTAGTTTAATGCAATCGGTTTGTGAGGATGGAACCGGTGTAGGAATCCGTTGGCAATCCGGTTATGAAACACTGGGCTCGATAAGTTATAAATGGAATGCAGCCGGTAAAACAGGAACTACAGATGACTTCCGTGATGCCTGGTTCATTGGATACAATAAGAAATTGGTAACGGGTATCTGGGTTGGTTTTGATGATAATACAAGTCTTGGGAGAGGTCAATCTGGTGCAACAGCGGCACTTCCATCCTGGCCCTACATAATGAAAAAAGCAGTTTATCTAGACTCTCCAAAAAATAGTAAAGGAAATCCGATCGTTAATGGAGATGAACTACAGTTTAAAAAACCTGATGGCATTATAACTGTAGAAATTTCCAAAGAAACAGGGCTACTTCCCAAAAATGATTATGAAGAAACAATGCAGGAAATTTTTATTGCCGGAACAGAACCAACTCCTCTTAGTGATAGTTTGAACTACAATTTTAATCCAACATTATATCGTGAGCATGACATGGATTCTTTGGTCATTGATCTGGGTGGAGTAGCTTATGTCTGGCCGGATTCAATAATTTTAGAAAAAACTTATCCGGATACTGCAAGACCGTATTACATGGAAATGGCCCCACGGCATGAACCTGATCCAATCGACTTAAGAGGGGCACTGATCTTAAAGCATAAAAAAATTGTAGAAAGACCAGACAGTTTGTTATGGAAGGGACCTGACTGGCTGAATCCGGTACAGGATTCACTTGATGCCTTGGATGAACTTATAGAATCACTGCTAAAGGCGGATAGGTGATCTTCCAAATTATTTATGCTGTAACATTTATATTTTTATTGATATACTTATTTTATTTGCGTTTGTTTTATGTTGGTTTAAAGAATAGGAATGTCAATTTTGTAAATTCCAAACCTTTTGTTTCAATAGTTATTGCTGCCAGAAACGAGGAAAAAAATATTGCACGTTTACTTACAACATTGGTAAACCAAACATACCAGTCAGATCGATTTCAGATCATCATTGCCAACGATGGCTCTAATGATGAGACAGCGTCAATTGTAGATCGGTTCTCACAAAAATGGGATAAGATAAAATTATTGAACGTAACCGGAAGAGAGAAGGCAATTTCCCCCAAGAAAAATGCTCTTTCACAAGCAATAGAGATGGCAGAAGGAGAGATAATCCTTTCAACAGATGCTGACTGCCTGGTAGGACAATATTGGATAGAATCTATGGTTGCCTGTTTTAATGATAACGAAATGGTTATTGGTTTTTCTCGCACGAAATTAGTAGATTGGTCAAATGCCGACTTTATCAGGAAATTTGAACATTTCGATTTTTTAGCAATGCTTTTTGCAGCAGCAGGGGCAATATCATCAGGTAAGTATTTCTCATGTTCAGGGCAAAATATTGCCTACAAAAAAGAAGCCTTTTACAAGGTTGGCGGCTTTGAAAAGATCAAACATCTTATATCCGGTGATGATGTAAATCTTATGCAGCTTTTTCGTAAAAGCGGGATGAAAGTAAATTTTGCTTTTACTGATCACAGCTACGTATACACCAAGCCAATAGATAATATTGGAAAATTCTTAAGTCAGCGAAGTAGGTGGACTTCTAACATGAAATGGCAGATACTGCTAAATCCTGAGTTTTTTGTTTACCTGTTAAGTGTGTTTTTCATAACTTTTTTGCCGATTGTTATCCTATTTAATTTTTGGCAATTAGGAGTTGGAGTGCTTTTATTAAGAATGATTTTTGAACTCATTTTTCTCAAATATGGCTATGAAGTTTTTGGTGAAAATAAAAAAAAGTTGATATTTTATCCAGTATGGTTTTTTATACAACCGTTTTACATTATTGTAATTGCTTTAATGGGTGGATTGAATTTGTTTTCGTGGAAGAAGTAACAATGGGAGGTTTTATGAATTTGTTTAAAAGAGTATTATTGGTTGTTTTATGTGTTTCGTTCTTATCTTTGCTTTTTGCACAAGATGATTATGAAGCTTGGAAATTGCAGCAGAAAACAGAAATGAAAAAATTCATTAGTGAACAAGATAAAGCGTTTGCAGATTTTCTGGAAAATAATTGGTGGGAATTTGAAACTTTTCAAGCAAACATAGAAGACACAATTCCCAAACCTGTAACAATACCGGAAGTTAAACCAAGAAAGATCGAAGAAATTGAAAATACAAATAAAATAAAAGAGATTAGAATTCCTCCTAAAATGCAGGTTGAAGAAAAAGAACAAAAAGATAGCATGGTGAAAGTTGAAATGACAGAAGATCCAAGAATAAACATAAACTATCTGGGTTTACCATTAGAATTGAATTATCAACCGAATGTTGATATTCAACTGCAAAGTCCGATCAATGAAAAAGGTATTGCCGATTTCTGGTATTCAATCAGTAATATTGACCACGCTACATTTTTTGCTCAAACAAGTGACTATAGAAAGCAGCTCAGGTTAAATGATTGGGGATATTGCTTGCTTCTAAATGAGATCACGAACGAGGTCTCAGGTGGCTCACAGAATCTATCCAGGCTTCTATTATGGTTCATGCTCACAAAATCCGGTTATGAAGCTAAAGTCGGATTTGCAGAAGATAATGTATATTTGTTACTTCCCTGTAAGAATACAATTTATGGTGTTTCTTATGTTGTTATTGATGATAAAAGATTTTATACATTATCCTTTGATAAAAAACAGCAGCTTAATATTTCAATAAATACTTACGATGGAAAGTATCCGGAAGCAGATGATTTAATTGATCTGAGCATTAAAGAAACTCCGAAGATTAAGAGTACTTTGATAGAGAAGGAATTGAAATTTGAATATGAAAATATTGAGTATACAATTCCTGTAACTTATAATCAGGCAACTGCAGAATATTTTAAGAATTACCCGCAGACAGATCTGGAAGTATATTTTAAGGCTCCTCTCTCTGAAGAAGCTACTTATTCGCTTACTGTTGGATTGAAACCGATCTTAGAGGGAAGAGCTGAAGCAGATGCTGCAAATGTACTTCTGCGGTTTGTTCAAACTGCTTTCCAATATAAAACAGATGGTGATCAATTCGGCGGTGAGAAAAGCTTATTCTCAGATGAGACACTGTTCTATCCGTATTCTGATTGTGAGGATAGATCAATAATCTTTGCTTACTTGATAAGTAGCATTTTAGATCTGAATGTGATCGGATTAGATTATCCGGGGCATATTTCAACTGCTGTTCATTTCCAGAATGAATTAAATGGAGATAAGGTTAATTACCATTCTACGAACTTTGTGATTTGTGATCCAACCTATATTAATGCAAATGTCGGGATGACTATGCCCAAGTTCAAAGAAGTTAAACCAAAAATAATTGATCTTCAAAAGTAAATAGGAGAAAAGATGAACTTTGTTATTTTTGATGATGAAAAACGAAGTAATTTTTTCCCAATTACCTATACACGTTCCACAGGTGATCTAAGAATTGGGATTCTCAAATTACGACAAAGAATATCAAGTTATTTAGATTTATCTGGAACTAATGTTATCGTGTCATCAGAGCTTGAAGACATTTACAAAGAAAGGCATAAAAATTGGAAGGTAAATGAAGTTACAGATGATGAGACTATTTTCATCAATAGTCGGATTAAGATCGATGAGAATGCAAAAAAAGCAATCTTAAATTTGCAAAAAGATGAATGTTTGATTAAAGATGATAATATCCTTGCTGCAAGGTGTACACTAGATAAAAAGATAATTAGTTCAGAAAATTTGAATAGTCTATTTTCCAATTTGAAAAGAATTGAAAATTCAGATATTAACTGCTGGGAATATTTATGGGAGTTAATTGAAGAAAATGCCGAATATATAAAACGTGATTTTAACGATGTATTCTATGATAAAGATAACTATTTTGAAACTGAGCTTGGAACCACCGTGATAAATCCTTATAATGTGTGGATAGGGGAAGGAACAGTAATAAAACCGGGTGTTGTAATCGATGCTACCGATGGACCTGTTGTTATTGATGAGAATGTGACTATATTGCCGAATGCAGTGATTATTGGTCCTGTCTATATTGGTAAAGGTTCAACAATAAAAGTAGGAGCTAAGATCTATGAAGGAACTTCTATAGGACCTGTCTGTAAAATTGGTGGTGAAGTAGAAGAGACAATCTTTCAAGGTTACACCAATAAACAACATGATGGTTTTTTAGGTCATAGTTATCTTGGTGAGTGGATCAACCTGGGAGCAGATACAAACAATAGTGATCTTAAGAATAATTATAAAACTGTTTCTATATATTTCTATCCTGATAAGAAGAAGATTGATTCTCAAAGTCATTTTTTAGGAGTTATTATCGGAGATCATTCTAAAACCGGAATTAACTCTACTATAAATACAGGGACAGTAATTGGAATAGGCTGCAGTTTATTTGGTGCAGATTTAATAAAAAATCATATTCTCAGCTTCAATATTGGGACAGGAACAAGATCAGCTGAGTACATTTTGGAAGAGTTCATAGAAACTGCGGTTCTCGTGAAAAAACG
>JAYEKK010000313.1:0-1580 GCA_034660955.1 Candidatus Cloacimonadota bacterium
AATCCTGTAGGTTGACTAACCCCAACTCCAATGTAAGCATTCCGTTGTGAGGTCCCTGACAAATCATATCCGACAGGTAAGTTATTATTTAAATCTTCCTCTATACCATCAACATAAATTCGTATTGTTGAACCTGTCCTAACTGCTGAAACATGATGCCAGGCCCCATCATTTGATGGTAAAGATGGCACTTCAGCCTGGGCCTGATATTTTGGAGGAGCTGAAGTATTATCATCAACCGTGATTGTTGCCATTCCATCAAGTCCATTTTCCCCCAAAGCCATAACATATCTAATACCATTAGCATTATCTCCTCCATTGCTAAAAATATTTCTTTGACCATTTGCTGTAGTAGTGATCCATGATGATAAAGTCCAGTTTCCAGCACCAAAATTAAGTGCTGCAGGGTTGCTTAGGTCAATATAATCTGGGCCCACCTCACTAAAACTCTGACCATCAGCAATTTTCCCTATAATGTCTGAACTACCATTATTGATTCCATTTAAGGAAAGCGAGGTGGCATCATCAAAATCATCATGCAAATGCCACACACCAACATAATTACTACTCCAGGTATTTTCCGGATTGGGATAATCTGAAGCAGAACTATTGCCAAAGTAGAGGAACAGGTTTGTATCATCATTATAATCTAAAACCGGAACCTTCACCCATGCAATTAATGTACCGGTAGATTCATCATAACTTTCTATCTCAAAATCCAGAAGAGTGGTCATATCCGAGGAAGTAAACCTGAAATCATCCCCGTTAATATTTTCAACCATTCCATTGTTGGTCACATTTCTCAAGTCACCATCAGAAACATTAATAAGTACAGGGAAATTTGAGAGATTTGATAAACCGGCAACCTGGTTATTATCAATAGTGATTTGCACCCGGTGGGTCCAGCCATTTAGCCACTGTCCGTCCACCCCGGCAAACAGGCCAGACAGCAGAAAAACAATCAAGAGGAAACGAAACCTCATGCTTGGCATAATTCAGATACTAATTTCTGTTCTTTTCACTTATAATACTTGACCCAATTTAACTTCAATTGGTTGCACTAAAAACACCTATGGTACAAGCTCTTTCCTTTAATTTTGAGCAAACTTTAAATATAAATGTTTTTCTTCTTTGAACCATTCTTTTTTATTGCACAACAAGATTCAAACAAACGGAAAAACCAATTATTAAAAATCTATCAGTAATTCCGACCACAATATTTGTCATAATTACGTAATCAAGGTGTGAAAGTTGTTAAAAATCAACATATTTTGACGAATGAAAATCATTTTATATTAAAATGAATAAAATAGCTATTGAAGATAACATTTCATCACCCTTTTTTATCATTAAGACTTCTCAAAAACAAAAAAGGGCCGGAGTAAAACTCCAACCCAAATTTTGATTTCCTTATGTTAAACAAGCTATAGAATTATCATAGCATCACCATAGGTTCCAAATCTATATTTTTCTTTGATTGCTGTGCGATATGCTTCAAAAATAAAATCATAACCTCCAAATGCAGATACCATCATAAGTAAGGTAGAATATGGCAAATGAAAATTAGAAATCATTTTTGT
>JAYEKK010000314.1:0-1579 GCA_034660955.1 Candidatus Cloacimonadota bacterium
CGTTTGCCTTCGGTTTGAACTGTCAAGTAATCCTTGACAGTTGAAGTTTCATCCAGTTCGCCCTCCTCATAAATATTTTTTATATGAAGGCTAATATTTTGCTTTGTGGTTTGAAAAAGCTCAACCATCTGTGCCTGCGAAAGCCAAACGGTTTCTTCTTCCAAACGAACATCAATTTTGGTTTGTCCGTCTTCGGTTTGGTAGAGTAATATTTCTGAGTTATTTGTCATTGTTTTCTATTGTTTTCATTGTCGATAATAATTTGTCCAATGATATGGCACCATAATAATAAGGTTCTACTGCGAATTTAGTGGAAAGAATTAATTTTGGGGATGGATTTTACAAAGGATTTTTTCAATTTGGTATTAGATTTTGGTGATGAATGGGTCATTACAGGCATTGAGGCAGATCATAAGAAGTTGCGTGTATATTTGGATTTGGAGTATATATCTGATCATTATGAAGACCCAGATACATTAGAACTGGCGAAGCTATACGACCATACAGAGATCAGGGAATGGCGTCATCTGGACATCTTACACTATCAATCTTATGTGAGATGTAGAATACCCCGGGTATTATGTAATGATGGCAAGGTTAAACAGATAGCTATAGGTTGGGCTGGGAAACACGATCGTCACACCTCTCATTTTGAGATAAGGGTCATAGATTTATTGCGTATCACAAAGAACCAGAGTAAGACAGCAGAGTTTATGAATTGTGGTTTTCGCTTAGTCAATAGGATCATTCATAGGTGTTCTGAAAGAGGGATGTCTCGTAGAAGTACATCAAGGACACCGTTTGAGCATATAAGTATAGATGAAAAATCATTTAAGAAAGGGCATAAATATGTGACTGTAATATCACATCCTAAGAGTGGCGTTGTGTTAGATGTAGGCGAGGATAGAGATGGTAGATCCGTAGACGAATTATTAACAATAGCTTTTACGCCCAAACAAAGAGAATCAATGAGGACAGTGAGCATGGATATGTGGCACGCCTATATCACCTCAGCTGAGAAAAAGCTTCCCAATGCAGAAATAGTCCATGACAAATTCCATTTGATAGCATACCTAAACAAGAGTATGGATCAGGTACGGCGACGAGAAGTGACAGATAATGAGGAATTAATAAATAGTCGGTATGCCCTTTTGAAAAACGAAGAGAACATGACGGAAAAGCAAAAGGAAAAATATGAATTGATAAAATCCTCAAATTTTGAAGTCTCCAAAGTATGGCATATCCGGGAGAATTTTAAATCATTGTTTGACTGCTATAATGAAGAGAAATCAGCAACAGAATTGTTAATTAATTGGGCACATGATTCTTATATGAATAACATAAGAGAGATAAATAAAGTGATCCTTATGTTCCTAAACCATGCAACCGGAGTGGTTAATGCTCTAATCAGTAATTTTAACAACGCAATGGCTGAAAGATTAAACGGCAAAATCCAGGAAGTTAAATTACTTGGCAGAGGCTATAGAACTTTTGAAAACTTCAGGAGTGCAATACTGTTTTTTCATGGTGGTTTAGATCTTTACCCACAAAAATGGTAGTAGAACCGAAAAAGGATTAA
>JAYEKK010000315.1:0-7201 GCA_034660955.1 Candidatus Cloacimonadota bacterium
ATATCGGAGCGCGAAGACTTCATACGATCATGAATTCTCTTTTAGATGAACATCTTTTCAATATGCCGGATCCTAAAATTAAAACAGTTAACATAACTAAAACTAAAGTTAATAATAAACTTGATAAAATCATTAAGAACGAAGATTTGAGCAAGTATATACTTTAAAGAAAACTATAAAAATTAAAGGAGCAATCATGAAAAAAATAATCTTGATCACACTTTTAATCTTAACTATTTCAATCTTATCCGCTGAAGTAGTTTCTGTAGATCTTCCAGAGAAAGAAACGGTTAAATTGACACCTTATGCAACCTTTGATTTTGCTGATATTGAAGAATCATCTGCAATTGTTAAAAGCAGAGTTTGGGATGATGTTTACTGGACATTGAACGATTCCGGCTGTAACAACCGTATCTTCCCATTTAACAGTAAAGGTGAATTATATCGAGCAGAATGGTACAAAGAAAAAGACGGCGGCATATTTATCGGTAATGCTATTAATATCGACTGGGAAGAAATGGCAGTTGATAATAATGGTAATCTATACGTTTGCGATACAGGTAACAATTTTAACACCCGAAAAGATCTGACAATTCATGTTTTGAAAGATCCTTTCCCACACGCAACCGGAAACACAACTTCTTTCCAAACAATAAAATTCTATTATCCTGAACAAAAAGCATTTCCGGCTGTTCCAAATAACTTTGATTGCGAAGCTGTTTTTTGGGCAAATGATAATTTGTATCTTCTAACAAAACACCGTGCAGATACGCAAACACATCTTTACAGATTCGATAGTTTAGATCAAATGAAGATAAACCCCATAACAAGAATTGGAACATTTGAAATTGGCGGAATGGTAACTGCTGCCGATGCATCGATTGACGGCACAAGACTGGCTGTTCTTACATACGATAATATCTGGATTTTTGAAGCAGTAGATGGAAATTATTTTAATGGTAAAATAAGCTGGCTGCCGATAAATGCAAATCAATGCGAAGCTATTTGTTTTGATGGTGATGATCTCATTATCACCAGTGAGCAGATGGAACTTTTTAAACTCCCAATATCTGAACTAATTCCGGTTAATTAATGAAGAAAGTTCTTCTTATCATTTTGTTTCTTCCAATTCTACTTTTTAGTGAAACCACTAATAACTACAAAATTGCGATCGGTGAAGACATTTATTATTCTTCATTCAGCATTGCTAAAACAGACTCATTAATTCTATACATTTACAGACACGAAGCAGAAGAACAGATTAATTATTACAATCAAAATGGAACAACACAAAAATTTACACACAAAGACACTACAAGAAATATTGATCTAACCGCAATTAAAGATGGAAGGAAGATAATTCTACAAGGAACATCCGGTAAGAAAGTTATCGATACATTAATTAAGATTGATGAAAATCCATGGAAACAGTCAATGTCATATTCATTATCAGAATTCGCTTTAGGTAATGAAGAAAAGATCGAATACTGGATCGTGCGTTTGGATAAATTCAAAGGTGAAAAAATGCAGGCAGAAAAAGCCGGAAATGAGGATATAACTATCAAAGATAAAGAATATCATGCTGTGAAGATAATAATAAGGGCAGCAGGACTTCGTTCTAAGTTCTGGTCTGGTCATTACTGGTTTAGAATTTCAGACGGCTTATTCTTAAAATATGAAGGTTGGAACGGTCTTCCAGGTTCTACTAAAACAATTATCGAACTTATAGAGAAGGAGTAAAAATGGGTGTCGTTAACATCAAACATTTTACTGTAATATTTAATCCAACCGCAGGGAAGGGAAATGCAGAAAAAAAACTTCCAATCATAAAACAATTTTTTGAAGATAATAGCTTAAATTACGATATCCTTACAACTGAAAATATTGGGCATGCAATAGTTTTAGCAGAAGAATCATGTAAAAATCCGCAAACTGCAATTATTGCTGCAGGTGGAGATGGTACAATTAATGAAGTAATTAATGGATTAATGCTGGCAAAGAGCAATGATCCCAAACTCTCCCCCGTTTTTGGAGTGCTGGCAATTGGACGTGGAAATGATTTTGCCTTCGGTGCCGGTGTTCCAGCTATTCTTGAAGATTGTTTAAATGCTCTTATAAAAGGAAATATCCAACCAATCGATGTTGGTTTGATTATAGGTGGAGATTATCCAGCCGGAAGATATTTCGGAAATGGTATAGGAGTAGGGTTTGATACAATAGTAGGATTAGAAGCCGCTAAGATGAAGCATATTCACGGTGCTTCAGGTTACATGATAGGTGCTTTAAAAACAATAATAACCTATCCGGCAGCTCCTGAAATAGAAATGTATATCAATGGTAAAAAAGGAATTTACACTCCTGCTCTCGTTTCTATTATGAACGGTCGTAGAATGGGTGGCACCTTCTTTATGGCTCCGAATGGAAAGAACAATGACGGTCTCTTGAATTTATGTATGACCCAGCAAGGAACCCGACGGAAACTTTTACAAACAATGTTTCATTATACAAAGGGTACTCAAGGTAAACTTGATAATACAAAAACTGCTCTAATTTCTTCTATTACTCTAAAAGCACTTAAAGGTGAAATGGCTGTTCATGCAGATGGAGAAACAATTTGCGAGAAAGGAAAATTACTGGAGATCAGTTGCATTCCCAACGCCTTAAATATAATAAAGGGAACTTAATGTGAATTTATCAGGTAGAATTACAGCAACCATCATCCATGTAATTTTACGAACAATATGCAAAGTTGATTCTAAAGAATTTAAAAAAATCCCTATAAAGGGTCCATACATAGTTGCAATAAATCACACTAATTTTTTAGAAGTACCAATGATATTCACACATTTACTTCCCAGAAAAGTTGTTGGGATCGTTAAAAAAGAGACTTGGGAAGGCGGTTTGATAAAATGGATAGCAACTAAGTGGGAAGCAATTTCTGTTGATCGAGAAGGTCAAACTACTGAAACTTTCCGTCAATCTAGAAAAATGTTAAGAGATGGCTATTTTTTGATCATTGCGCCGGAAGGAACACGTAGTAAAGATGGCAGACTTCGTTTGGGAAAACCAGGAGTTATCAGCATTGCATTGCGTTCAAAAGTTCCAATTATACCAATTGCGCATTATGGTGGAAAAGATATTATTAAAAATTTAAAGTCGTTCAAACGAACAAAATTTACATTTAAAGTTGGAACACCAATCATTTTTCATCCAGAAGGTAAAGTTGACCAGAATAAGCGTAAATATTTTACTGATCAATTGATGTACAGACTTGCAGAGCTTCTTCCCGAAGAAAACAGAGGGGTTTACAGCAACCTTGGAAATATCAGTAAAGATGAGATAATAGAAGTTATATTGTAAAGTGAATCATTCAACCCTTAAATCGCTTCTCTCAACTTACTAACAAATTAGCAATTTAAGGGTTTATTGAAAAAGTGAAAGAAACCTTGAAAAGGCTAAAAGAAAGATAAAATGACAGAAGCCTTTTCAAGGTTAATTCGCAAGTTAACTTTACTCTAAACTCTGTAATAAATCCTTTAGAATATCTTCCTTTAAAACACTTTTAGCTGAGTTTTTGAAATCTTGTAAGTTCAAATCTAATGTCTTCTCGTAAAAATGTGCTTGCAAAACCATTTCTAACCGATCTATCTGCTTGATGAACTTTGCTTCTTTATTCTCTGTATTCTCAAATTCTTCCCAAAGTTTAATGTACTTATCACCATGTTTTAATTTACTAAAAACTTTTTTTACTGAAGCAATCTCAAGTTCATACTTCTCAGAATCAGTTATATTATCATCCGGAGTTATATCTCCCGCATAGATCTCACCTATTTCATGAATAAGCGAGTATTTAAGAATCTTAAAAATATCGAGCTCGGGTAAATATTTATCTGCAATGAGCCATGCTAACATTGTTGTTGAAAAGCTATGATCTGCAACACTTTCACAGAATTTCTTTTCAATTCCTTTTTTCAGCCAGCCCTGCCTGAAAAGATTCTTTAATGATTGGATTTCAAAATATACTTCTAATATTTTTTCATTATTATTTTCCAATACTAATTTTGAATTTTTCTTTTCCATATTACCTCAATTTATTATACCTTGCGGATGATGTATCGGCTTGCGTAGCAAACGATGCTGGAACTCTCTTGCCTGTCTGATGGTCGGAAACCTCCGTAATGGTTTAATGAACTCACTTGATCGTCACCTTTCGCAAGGCTTGCAGCCATTGCGAAGGTAACTTTTTTTAATCCTTAAATCGCTTCTCTCAACTCACTTCCAAATTAGCAATTTAAGGGTTTATTGAAAAAGTGAAAGAAACCTTGAAAATGCTAAGCAAAAAAACAAATTGCAGAAGCCTTTTCATAGTTAATTTCTCAGATATAATTTAGATACTTCCTGTTTTCCATTTTCCTTGTCTATAAATAAATATAGCCATAATAGTTGTGAAAATATTACTTATAAGCATTGACCACCAAAGCGCATCATAGGAATGAGCAGATAGCGGTCCTGCCAGTTTCGTGAGTATTCCACTTAAGAAACTATCGCGCACAAAAGCAAATTCCAATATCTTACCAGATAGTATGAACACAAGTGGAATACGCAAAAACCATAGTCTTGAAATATTCAAGATCATTGTCGGTTTTGTATGCCCGGATCCGTTAAATACTCCCATAAAAACAAATAACACACTGAAAATAAGCGCAGCAAATGAAACAACTTTGAACATCCTTTCCCCTACACCTGCAATTGCCGGATCGTTAATGAAAAATCTCGTAAGTGTCGATCCAAAGAAGAATAGAAGTGAGCATCCAACTAACATTATCAGCAAAACCAGTATTATTCCTACTTTCACACTTTTCACTGCTCGCGATATTTTCTTTGCACCCAGGTTTTGTCCTACCATTGTTGCCAGTGCATTACTAATTCCCATCGCCGGCATCATGAAAAGCCCCATCATTCTATTTCCAATTGAAAACACACTTATTACAAGAGTTCCGTAAGTATTTACAAAACCTTGTAGGATAATGAATCCGAAACTTGTTATTGAATGTGCAACCGAAGCTGGAATACTGATATCGAAAATCTTTTTAAGAAGTTTTTTGTCGGGCTTAATATCTTCTAAATTTGGAATAATTTGATTTGTTTTCTTCTTTAAGAAGTACATTGCCAAAACGGCTGCTACAATCCTTGAGATCAATGTTGCTTGTGCAGCACCAACTGTTTCCATCCTGGGCATGAATCCAATTCCAAAAATGAAGATGGGATCTAGAACTACATTTAAACTAACCGATATTATCTGAATTTTCATTGGTGATATTGTATCTCCCAAACCATGTGCAAAGCTCTGATATGTTAGGAAAATGAACATAAAGAAAACACCTACCAGAATGTAAGAGATATATTGTTTTGAAACTTCAAATATTTCCTGTGGAACATGAAGTAATCCTAATATGTTATCAAGAAATGTAAAACTGAATGTAAGAAAAATAACTGAAAATACAATGAGGATTATTACAAATTGACCTACAACTCTCTTCATCATTTCCGGAGTTCCGGCACCTTTAAATTGCGATATCAGCGCAGTTCCCGCAACCACAAATCCAATTCCAAATGATGAAAGAAAGAAAATTAAAGGAAAAGCAATACCTGCTACAGAAACGGCATTCATGGCGTTATCACCTAATTTTCCCAACCAGAAAGCATCGGTAAGATTATAAAACATCATCATGAAATTAGAGAACATAATGGGTAATGCTAATTTCATTAATTTGTTATATATGCTGCCGGTGGTCAGATCCATACCTGCCTGCTTCATTCGATTTCTCCCTTTCAACTATCAACAAACTTTATAACTCATCTCCAGACGTCAATTAGAGAATATTTTTATTTGAAATCATTTAAATATTTGACAGATATCAAACAAATGATATTTTAAGTAATGAAAAAGGATATAAGAATTTTTAAAAATAAAGGGAATATTCAATTATTCTACTAAAATCAAGTTCATAGATGAAATTTATCGCTTATATGAACGTTACGGAACATTAAATTGAGGTGATATGAAACATTTATTTCAATATTTTTTCCTGCTATGCTTGTTAAGCTGTTCAATCACAAATAAAGATATTTCAGAAACAAGAAAATATTTAAATGAAGTCTTTGAGATAATTGAAAAGCATTCAATTAACAGAGATTCTCTTAATTTCCAACAACTAAAAAAAACCGCGTATTCAGAGTTAAAGAATACAGAATCCATAGAAGATTGTTACCCGATCATAAAATCAATCCTTGAGAATTTGAATGATAATCATAGTTTTTTCAATTCAAAGGAGCAAGTTGAAGCGTGGCAGTCTACAAGCAAAACAGATAGTATCAATGAGTTAATCACATTCACTGGGAAGCTTATAAAGAATAATATAGGATATTTACATATGAAAGGATTTAGCAGTGGTGATTCTATTTCTATACAAAATTATGCAGATAGCTTGCAACTTCTGATCAAATCAATAGATAATTATAATCTTAAAGGCTGGATACTTGACATAAGGGAAAATACTGGCGGAAATTGTTGGCCTATGCTAACTGGTATAGGTCCTTTATTAAACGATGGTATTTGCGGCTATTTCATTCATAATGATCAAAAAAGATATTCATGGTTTTATCGAGCAGGAGCGGCTGGTATAGATTCTGTTGCAATCACTCAATTAAGTATAGAGCCATATAAACTTCTAGATATTAAACTTCCTATTGCAGTATTAACAGGGTCAAAAACAGGAAGTTCGGGGGAAATTGTGGCAACTGCTTTTCGTAATAAAAATAATACGAAAAGCTTTGGAGAAAATACAGCAGGATTATCTACTGCAAACACACCTTATATGCTTAGCGATGGTTCAATGATTTTATTGACTACTTCCATATATGCAGATAGACTAGGAAACCTTTATGGGAATGAGCTTATACCTGATAGATATATTAAATTCTCATATCAAGAGGTAGGTAAACAAAACGATCCAGTAATAAAAAGTGCTTTAAATTGGATTTATAAAAAAAATAATTGAGTCCACTCTAAAAAGTTAGATTCAATAAAATAAGAAACCGTTAAAATGGTTATTACTTATTTTTGTCTCATTAACCACCAACTTAAGTTGGTGGTTAATAAGAAGATAGTAAATATTAACCGATTCATCGGTTTCCAAAT
>JAYEKK010000316.1:0-7181 GCA_034660955.1 Candidatus Cloacimonadota bacterium
AGATTACAGCTTACAGGTCAAGATGGCGAGATCGTAACTACGATTATTAATTAGAAGTTCTAATTTATTTATAGGAGAGAGATGAACACTCAATATTTTATTCCATTTATGTTTATTTTAGGATTTTTTTTATTGTATATCGGATTGAAAATTATCATTGGTAAAAAACCTATCATAATGAACTCAAAATGGCTATTAGTTATGCTGATAATTTTATATATACCTTTGTTGATAATACCAATCGGTATCGATTTTATTAATAGCGATCTTGATTATTTTGAAACCAGTTTAGCAATTATGCTTTTTATTGTATTAGTAATTTTTATTAGGCGCGCTTTAAATGGCTATCAATTAATTGGAATAAGTGGAGATACATTTCATGACTGCTTATCTCATAGTCTTGATAATTTAAACATTGAATACGAAGAAAAACTTAACAAAATAATTATTATCGGTAATGATCTGACAATTTTATGTTCAATGCAATCTTGGAGCGGTCAGGCTCAAATTCAGTTTAAAGGGAATAGAGATAAGAAATTTATTTATCTTCTAATTAACGAGATAAAAAGATATATAAAAACTAATGAAATGACATCTGTGAAAATGCCCGGCTTCTTTTATGCGATCATAGGGATTGTAGCAACGGTATTTTCAGTATATGAATTATTGAAGATTTAGAAGAATTATTTATTCTTGTTCCCAAAGCCTACTTTGGGAACACAAAAATACATTCCCAATCAGGGAATTGGGGACAAGAACGAGAATAACCTATGCGTTT
The DNA here is from genome assembly GCA_034660955.1 of Candidatus Cloacimonadota bacterium. Taxonomy (GTDB): domain Bacteria; phylum Cloacimonadota; class Cloacimonadia; order Cloacimonadales; family TCS61; genus Tenebribacter. The sequence continues at coordinate 779 of JAYEKK010000316.1, forward strand.
ATGCATAGGTAGAAGGCAAACAAAAAATACACTTTCGGCGTTCACGCCGTAAAAAGCAAATTCATTTTTTTTTCATTAACACCAGCCATAAATGGCTGGGCTATTAATTACTAAAAATTACTCACAACTTGCAGATACACTCGCATCTTATCTTTTGTATTCCAATGATCCGATACTTTAAATTGTAATTCCAGTTTCTGCAAAATATTATACTTCATCAGAAAATAAGAATACGCTCCATCACCTTTCAAGATGGAATTCTGCATAATTCCATCCACATTGTGTTCATACATATAATGCAGAACATCCGAATGATAAACAGAAACCTGACCGATAAGCGTGAGTTTTTCTATCTTCCATTTGATCTCTTCATAAGCTAAAATTCCACTTTTGTGAATATTGTCATTTGTTAGATATTCAGTAATAAATTCGCAGCGAGTTTTAAACCTGAAATTTTTTATATTCTGCCACCAATCTGCCCGGATCACAGTTCTTTCAAAATCACGGATTTTCGCTTCGTCCAATGATATATATTTCTCCTTATCTTTATGCTGAATTGTAAAACGCAGACTATTTGTATCAAACTTTCTTTCTAATTGGATGAATTGTTCACTGCCAACGGTCGACATTTTTTCAAAATAGCGGGTTTCAGGAAAACTCCAAACATCAAAATAGCAATTGATCTTGGTTCTCTCCATTGGAATTATCGTCATGCCGTAATATAATCCTACTTCGTTATCAAAGCGGCTTTGCGAAGAAAATGGGTTTCCGTGCCAGGTTGGGAAATCCTTTTGATAATATCTAAATAAAAGTAAATGGCGAAGTTCATTCTCTCCGAATTTGCAACCCAGAACTCCTGCAATTTTATCTTGAGTAAAGCCGATTTCTCCAAAAGCGGGGAAACCGCTTTTATTAATAATGAAGTCAGCGGAAATGACTGAATAGTCACTTTTACGAGCTGTGTTTTCAAAGTTATGATCAAAATTTATTTTGGCAAAATTCAATCCGAAAGAATGATCTTCCAAAGAGTATTTTGTAGCCAAACCGTAGATCATTTCCTTCACGTTATCCTTCTTCTCTTCATCGAGATGCAAACCGCTTTCATTAAATGATGTAATGTAAGAAAGTGTATCCAAATTAGCACTGAGAGCAGTTTTAGAGAAGAACGGAATAAAGTTGAAAGATGACAATTCAATATTTGCTGCGGCTCCTTCCAGTTCCCAGATCTCATAAGAACTTGTATAAGGTTTTATGGGACTAAATTTCTTAACAGGAACCGAAGTAGCAGCTCCACTCTTTGACATCCCTAGTTTGGGAGCGAATAGAATTCCCTGTCCCAAAGCTAATCTATATTTTCCAAGTAAAAATTTCTTTAACAGTTTTTCTTGAGAATATTCCATAAAATAGGAATAATAATCGAATGGATCTTTTTCACCTTCATCTTTCTGACTGATGAATCCAAATTTTAAATTATTGATGGTTAGAATGGTCTTCTGGAAATATTTCAAGGTCGATGGCAGATACTGTTTTGGCTGATGATATTCGAGTCTTGATGTTTGTTTCAGTTTGAGATCAATTGCAGAACGGAATGTAATATAATCCTTTAATTCATTTACCGTAACCGCATCGATACCAATTTCAGAGAGATCTTTCAGTTTTGAAATTTTATGGGAATTCCGATTGAGAATGATCTTTTGAATATCTTTCTCAGAAAGCCAGGGAATTTGTGAAAGCTCTTTTTTATCCGCTGTATTTACATTGATCGGGTTCTTCTTTATATTCTGTAGAAGGTCACTTAATTCGGTGGAGTGATACGTTTCATCTTCAAATGAGAAGATCTTTTCCTCAGAATCTTCTGCAAAAAGAATTGCTGTAAGCAGTAAGAGAATAAGTATTATTTTAGAATGCATAGATCAATGATATATAATGGTTGAGTGAAAGATATTGGTGAGTGCGAACACTGTAGCAAATACTGAAATCTTTCAGATTAAATATTGCACCAACTCCGATTCGATCCGGCTCATATTGATAACTCGATAGAATTGTAAGAACTTTATGAACATCATATCTACCGGCTATTTTAAAGGCAAAATCGAAATCTGTCTCTTTCTCCAATCCTACAGATAACTTGCTCTTTTTAGTAATAGAAAAACATGATTCCCATAAATATACAATTGGCAGTTGCTCTTCCAAAAACTTTGAATGAGTTACATTGCGCACACTTAATCCGGTTGAGATATTACCATTTTGCCAAAGCAATCCCATATCCATAAGCAGGGCAGAATCTTCATGATATTCCTTAACCATGTTATGTAAATACCGGAATGATGAGCCAATAGAGAATTTGTGATATGTGTAATTTAAACTGAACATACTATTATTTTCTTTGTAAAGAGGATGAGCAAGAAATGAAGATCCAATAGAAAACCCAAAATTACGATATCTATAATGGATATTGAAATTGTAGAAGGGAAGATCTTTCAAACTAAAGAGATAGGTTGCGGAGGTTTCGATACCAGCAAATGAACAAGCTGGATTACTACTCGCAGCCGAGGGAAAAGGATAAATTAGTACTAATCCGGAGGTTGCATTTTGAATAGCGGATAACGGAAGATGCAGATCGATTGCAGATAAAGTTGTACAAAAAATTAGAAAAATAATAATAAATAATTTCATATTCACCTCGTTTACTGTAATGAATTAATGTCTTTGCGAGTAATCTTTCAGTGGCATCAAACGAAGCAATCTCTAATGTTGAAAGAAAAGAAAGAAATGATTGCCGTGTCGTTCCGATGACATCGGAACTCCTTGCAATGACAGAAATAATTCTTTGTGAGATTCTTCTTAATTTCAATTAAAATTTGCAGAAGCCTTTAATTAAAATAAACAAGAAATAGAGCTACAACGTATATTTTTAGCGTGAAATCAAATTATTATATTTATCCGTGTGAGCTTGAGATTAATTTATATTTTTACTTCTGTTTCAACATCGAAAAAATGAGCTTTTTTCATATCAAATGTAATTGGAATATTTTCATCTATCTTCGGAAACTTCTTAGGATCGAATCTGGCTGTAAGTTTAGCATTTACTGTTTTTAGAAACACAATAAATTCATTTCCCATTGGTTCCACAACTTCGCAAAGGGCTTCTATTTTCTGCGGAAATTCTGCCATCTGATCATATTCGGCATCATAAATATCTTCCGGTCGAATACCCATTATGATATCACTTCCAATGTATTTTTCCAATTTTTTTGCATTAGGAATTTCCATCTTAAAATTTTCTGTAACAAAAAAGAATTTATTACCTTTTGCTGTAATTTTTCCTCTTAATTGATTGATAGCGGGGCTTCCAATGAAACCGGCTACAAACAGGTTACTTGGATTATTGTAAATATTCAATGGAGAATCGATTTGGTGAATTACACCATCTTTCATCACGACCATTTTGTCTGCCATGGTCATTGCTTCTACCTGGTCATGAGTTACATAAATAATAGTTGTTTTGAGTTTTTTGTGAAGTTTGATGATCTCGGCACGCATTTGAACACGTAGTTTAGCATCGAGATTAGAAAGTGGCTCATCAAATAGAAAAACCTTGGGCTGACGCACAATTGCTCTTCCTAATGCAACTCGTTGGCGTTGACCACCGGAAAGTTGTTTAGGCTTTCTATCCAGCAGATCTTCGATCTCCAGAAGTGCAGCAGATCTTTTTACTGTCTCATTGATCTCTTCTTTTTTGTATTTTCTAAGTTTGAGGGCAAAAGCCATATTTTCATAAACTGTCATGTGCGGATAGAGTGCGTAATTTTGGAAAACCATAGCAATATCACGATCTTTTGGAAGTACATTATTCACAACTTTATCACCAATCATTATTTCACCATTAGATATAGTTTCCAAACCTGCTATCATACGAAGTGTTGTTGTTTTCCCACAACCGGAGGGTCCAACTAAAATTACAAATTCTTTATCTTCCGCAAGAAAGCTGACGTTTTTTACAGCTTGAAAACCATTCTCATAAAACTTATCTATATTCTCAACAACAACTTTTGCCATATTACTCCTCTAAAAAATTATTATCATAAATTACTAAAATTATAATAGTTTTATATGAAATTATTATAGAACCTCAATTAACTATCAAATGAACTTTTTATTCTTGTATAGAAATTTTTATGTGAACTTGCTCAACAATCTTTAGTTAAGTCATATTATTTCTATTCATTAATACTAATTTATAATAAAGTACTTCAAAAAGCAAGTTCATAATTGTCAAATAAAAAACTTTATTACAATATATAAAACAAAATATTGGTTATATTTTATGTGCTTTCCGAATCATTTGGACAAGTTTTTTTGGGTCCTGTGAGCCGATCAGTAATCGCTTGCCATTTGAAAGTTCCAGTTCTACACCCAAATTGCCGCTCACATTATACGCCCATCCTTTTTCTGATGACCATCTAATACCCCAGCCTCCATAATCTGAGAGAGGTCGATATTTAGTTACCTCATAACTATTCACGTTATTAAATAGAATGATGCGGGAATACAGCGGGAAAAAACGAATGTGGATTCCATCATTTCTTACTTCAACGGTGAGTTTCACAGAGTAGAAAAGCAATGGAATTCCAATTCCTATAGCAATCCAGGTAATCCACATTACGATATCAGGAGCGGGATTGGTTCCAAAAGGTTTTCCAAAAACAATCTGTTGAATGAAACTATACCAGCCGATAACAGCTAGAAGACCAATTAAACACCAGATCCAAATTTGGCGGAACCGCTGAATTTCACGATATATTACATTCTCATTAGTATCATTGTTCATCATCTGCTTCCTTTGATATTGCCGTCGTTAATTAACATGGAGCGAAGCGGAATGTTGTTTAATGATACACCTGTTAGCAGCATTTCTATCATTTCATCAGTAGGCATTTTCTAACTGCTTCAGTTTCTCCGTTTATATTCAATTTGTAATAATAAATACCCGAACTGACAGAATGCCCTGATTCATTATCGCCATTCCAGATAATTGAATGCTGACCAACAGTGAATTGATCGCTGACAAGAGTTTTAATCTTTTGCCCTTTGATATTATAAATTGATAAATCTATTACTGAATCATTTTGGATTGAAAGCTCAATTGTTGTGGTTGGATTAAATGGATTTGGATAGTTACTGATATTGAAAAAATCATTATGAATCAAATAGTCGCAAATTGGGCTATTATCCATTTGAAGTTTTGATAGAAAGCCATCTGATGAATATGAAGGTGTGTCAGCTTCACTAATACCAACAACGTATAGATCATTAGAATCAAGTAAAGCTAATGAAGAAGGTTGTTCATATGAAGCTAAATCATAATGACCATACCAATCTAACTCACCAAATACATTTGTTTGGAAAAGAGCAAAATCTCGATTATCATAACCAAAAAATGCACTACCGAGGAAAATGTAACCATGATTTTGTGTAAATATGAAATCATCACAAGTATGAAAATTATAAGGACTCTCAATAATTGTGGAATTCACATAATTACCATTCTCATCAATCGCGACTACCCAATTATTGTCTTGCCCATATATCCATAATAAGAATTCGTTTTCATCCTGAATTATATTACATGCTGTATTATTATGATGGTTTGTTTCATGCATATAATACCATTCAATTTCACCAATTTCATTTACCCTAATTAAAAATGTTTCATAAAGGGAATAATTATAATTATATCCTGATAGTAAATAACCATCACTATCCTCATTATCGTTATTTATTAATGAAATTAAAGTTGGTATATCTAATCCAGTTTGAAATCGGTTATAAAGTTGAATCCATACAATCACCCCTTCACCATCAACTCTTAATATCCAAAAAGGTTGAAAATCTGTATCATAACGATCACCAATTAATATAAATTCATTATTATCTGCTTCAACAATACTTTTAGGCCATTCGTACCCAATATATTCTTGAATCCATAATTCGTTCCCTAAAGAGTCCACTTTCATAAGCCAAGTTTCTTCTTGGTTATCAACTTCCACCAATAATAAAAAATCACCATTTGAAGTTTCAATTATTTGTATCGCTCTAGTATGTCTATTAAATGGATAACATTGTTCCCATTCAACTACTCCATCAGTATCAGTTTTAACTATAAAGATGTTATACCATCCTCCACTAGTTAATTTATTATAGCCAGACATTAACAAATTACCATCCGATGTCTCAATAATACAATCAAAACCATCAGAATGATCACCACCATAAAATTCAGACCATAAGAGAGACGGTGAATTTTGGGCAAAAACAATAGATACTAATGTAAATAACATAATTAGAAATAAATATTTTTTCATTTATCCTCCAATTCTTTAAGTTGCTGCTAATGGTTGGA
>JAYEKK010000317.1:0-7130 GCA_034660955.1 Candidatus Cloacimonadota bacterium
CTTCCTGAAATGGTTCCTAAGAATAGTTGTGAAAGTTCGGTAACTTTTGCCGAATTATTAAATTCGATCATAGGTGTAGCTGTAGTGATCAGGTTGGAATTCTGCCACACGGTAAATCCCGCAGGAAACTTTGTTAATGGCTGCAGCCATTGCATAGTCATGGCATTTGGGAATGAAATATAGATGAATGTTCTTCCCACAATGGCAGGATTGAAAACGTTCATACCGAATCCGCCGAACACCATTTTACCAAAACTAATAGCAACTATCGATCCTACTGCTGCCATCCAGAAAGGAATTGTAGGAGGAAGTGTGAGTGCCAATAGTGTTCCTGTAACAAAAGCTGCCATTGATACCTTACCAAATTTTTTCTTACGGATAAACATGTACTCTGTAAGAAAGGCAAAAATATTTGAGATAAAAATAACCAATAAAATCCGCCATCCATACAAAAATACAGCGAATATAATAATTGGGATAAGTGCATAAAGCACTTTATTCATCATCTTTTGCTTTAATATCATGTTCTTGGAAATTCCTTTAATCTTTTAATATGACTGATCTCTTCATTAATAATTTCTTCAAGAGCTACTTTGGCTTTACTTTCAGTGAGATATTTACTAATAGATTGAAAATAGTGTAAAGTATCTTTTTCAAAATCAATAGCATGATCGATCAATTCTTCGGCACTCTTAGCATTTTTTGCCAATTGGATCACCTTATCGGGAGAATCAAATAATCGTTCATTCACCATAGATCCGATATAGTCTTCTTCCTCACTCCAATTAATTTCATCTGTTAACTGAATCTGATCGAGTCTATTCCGTAAATTTCGAAAAGTCTCTTCATGCTTTACTTCTTCATCTCGTAACTGGGTAAATAATTCTTTAGTACTTGAATTGATATCAACTTTTTTACTGGCTTCATTATAAAAAGTATAACCTCGTTTTTCAATTTTAATTGCCATTTCGATGATATCATTTTTGTTATAAAAACTCATTTAAACTCCTTAATACTTAACCTTGAAAGGGTTTCTCACAGGATTTCTTACTTATTAATCCTTTTAAGGTTTCTTTTCAATTTACTATCAATCTACTTCGCCAAAGTTCCTTTCGATCTTTTTGTTTTCAACCTTAAAATTACTAATTATGCGTTCATTTGAATAAAGCGATTTCAAGGTTTTAAGGTTAAAATAATCCACTTATTTCTCCATTCTCATCAATATCTATTTTCAAAGCGGATGGTGCTTTGGGAAGTCCCGGCATTCTCATAATATCTCCGGTAATTGGAATTAGAAATCCTGCTCCTGATGCGATCAATATCCTGCGAACAGTTACCAGAAAATCTTTTGGTTTACCTAAAAGTTTTGGATTATCCGAGAGAGATTTCTGAGTTTTAGCAATACAAATAGGCAAATTATTATATCCATTTTTCTTTATAAGACGCAGATCTTTTTTAGCTTCGGTAGTAAAATCTATCTTTTCTGCTCCGTATATTTCTTTGGCAACTGTAAGGATTTTTTCTTCTACAGAAGAATCCCAACTATATAATTGGCTAAGATGACAAACTTTATTATCAATTAGATTAAAAACTTTTTCTGCAAGTTCAGTTCCACCTTCTCCACCTTTCGCCCAATAATCAACAATAGAAGCATCGAAACCATTTTCATTGGCAAATTCTTTTACGAGTTGTAATTCTTCATCTGTATCAGTATAGAATTTATTGATAGCTACAACCGATTTCATACCAAATTTCCTGATATTTTCTAAGTGTTTATCTAAATTTGCCAACCCTTTTTTAACAGCTTCCACATTTGGTGTAGAAAGATCTTTGATCTTCACTCCTCCATGATGTTTAATTGCCCGGACTGTTGCTACGAGAATTACGGCAGAAGTACAAAATTTTCCATAAGGACAAACTATATCAAAGAATTTCTCTGCTCCCAGATCAAAACCAAAACCAGCCTCGGTGACAACATAATCAGCAAGTTTCAAAGCTGCTTTTGTTGCAATAATACTACTTGTTCCCTGAGCAATATTGGCAAAAGGACCTCCGTGAACAAACGCCGGTGTATTTTCAATTGTCTGCACTAAATTTGGTTTAAGAGCATCTTTAAGTAAAGAAGTGATTGCACCCTCAAGCTTCATATCTTTTACTTTTACCAGTTCATTACCATATGTTTGGGCAACAATTATATCTCCGATCTTAGTTTTTAGTTCTTCAAGATCATTAGAAAGACATAAAATTGCCATGATCTCTGATGCTGGAGTAATATCAAAACCATCTTCACGGGGAACTCCCTGAGTTTTACCACCCAATCCGATCACGATATTTCGCAATGAACGATCGTTGACATCCATCACCCGTTTCCAGGTTACAGTTCGCGGATTAATGTGATAAGGATTTCCGTTATAGATCGAATTATCGATGAGAGCCGCCAGATTATTATTGGCAGAAGTTACAGCATGCATATCGCCTGTAAAGTGCAGGTTAATATCTTCCATCGGGAGAACCTGGGAATAACCACCTCCCGCAGCACCTCCTTTTATTCCAAAGATAGGTCCCAAAGAAGGTTCTCTAATTGCAGCAATTGTTTTCTTTCCAAGTTTGTTCATTGCCTGTGCTAATCCTATTGAAACCGTAGTCTTTCCTTCACCTGCTGGAGTTGGGGTGATAGCTGAAACCAGTATTAACTGACCTTCAGATCGATCTTTTAATTTTTCTATAGCCTCAAATTTAATCTTAGCTTTATAATCACCATATAATTCAATATCATCAACAGAAAGACCGACTGACTCAGCTATTTCTGTAATCTTTTTCATTTTTGTACTTTGTGCAATTTCTAAATCAGATAACATCAAACTCTCCCTTTTTCTCCCATTAACAAGCAATAATAACGAAAGAATAAACTTCCTGATTATGGATTTTTTCTATTTTAAATCTTTCCTATTTCTTTTTTGTACCAAAATATTTCATAAATTGAACCCGTTCATAAAGAGCAGTATTCATTTCAGATGTTTTACTCAATTTACCTCGGAATTCATCAATGGATTTATAATTATGTTTTTCCATCCAATCCTGAACTTCATGTAGTGATGTCTCGATGATATCAGCTGAATTGATATAGATAGAAGAGACCATCTGCACTGCGGAAGCACCTGCCAGAAGGAATTTGATCGTATCCTTCCCATTATGAATTCCGGTTGTTGCGCATAAATCACATTCCACCAGACCATTCATAATTCCTATCCAACGCAGAGTATTAGACATATCGTCGGATGTACTATAGAAATTACCCCCGACAAGTTCTTCTTTTTCAATATCTATATCAGTATTGTAGAACCTGTTAAATAAAACCATTCCTTTTATGTTTGTATAAGAAAATCTTTGCAAAGTATTTGCCAGATTATCAAAATAATGGCTTATTTTTATTGAGACAGGAATTGAAATTTCAGTAGTAACTTTTCTTATAATATCAAAATACACATTTTCATTATCTTTACCCTCCATTTTGGGATCGGAAGGGAGCAGAAAAATATTCAATTCCAAAGCATCGGCACCTGCACGTTCAATGTCTTTAGCAAATTTTGTCCACTCAGCAGAACTCATACAGTTAATACTGGCAATGATTGGAATATCAACTGCTTGTTTTGCATCTTTGATCAATTGTAGATATTTTTCCAAAATATGTTGTTTTTCAAAATATTTTTGATAATCATACATTTCGGTATGACCATGAAACGGATTGTAATCGCCCATACTTTTATTTACTTCCATCATTATCTGTTCTTCGAATAATGACTTTAACACAACTGCTGAAGCTCCTGCTTCTGACATTTGTTTTATCGAATCCAGATTGCTGGTCAGCCCGCTGGAACCTACGATAATCGGATTTTTTAATTCAAGCCCCATATACATTGTTTTCAAATCTACCATTATTCCTCCAAAAATATTTTATTAGTTTTCTCGAAGAATTTCTTCATCATAAAGAGTTTCAAATTGTAATTTATGTTCTGCTTCTTCACTGGCAAGTTTAAGGAAAAGTGTTTCTAATTCAGTGCCCGAAAAATCTGCAGCTAATCCTGAATAAAGCTTCATTGCCAATTCTTCCTTTTTCATTGCAATGATAAGGATATCCTGATATGTCATATCGTCATAAGGTTTCACTTCTACAATGTACTCACTGATATTAAGATTAGTAACTTCTTTCACCGTTACGTTTTCAATACCTTTAGACCTGATATTTTCCAAAATCATAATATGACCTTTTTCCATATTCTCCAGTTTCTTCAGCATTTCTTTGCGCGCATTAAACTTTGTTCTCTGTTGCAATTCCTGATAAAACAATACAGCCTCTTTTTCACCATCTATGGCAAAATTAATTACTTCATTGAATTTTTCTTTTGTCATAATAATCCCTCATTCACAATTTTTCTTTTTTTAATTTAATATTTCATTATCCTAAAGCTACATCTAATGTCATCATAACGGCAAAACCTATCATTACACCAATGGTAGCAATATCGGTTTTTCTATTTAATTGTGCTTCTGGAATTAATTCCTCAACAACCACAAAAATCATAGCGCCTGCAGCAAAAGATAAGGCATATGGTAGAATTGGTCGCATCAAAACAACCGTAACTGCACCAATGACACCGGCAATTGGTTCTACAATTCCCGATAATTGTCCATACCAAAAGCATTTCCCGCGAGACAAACCTTCTCTTCTCAGAGGAATACTTACAGCTGCTCCTTCTGGAAAGTTTTGAATACCAATTCCTATTGCTAAGCCGATTGCACCTAACAAAGTCACTGAAGAAAGATTTGTAGCCAAGGCACCAAAAGCTACGCCTACAGCCAAACCTTCGGGGATATTGTGTAATGTTATAGCAAGAACCAATAGCATACTTCTTTTCCAATTTGTAGGAATACCTTCGGCTTCGTCATCTGGAAATCCCAAATGCAAGTGTGGTATCAGCCTATCTGCAATCCACAGAAAAACACCGCCTGCCAAAAACCCAATGGCAGCAGGAAACCAGATGGGCAATGAGCTTACTTCCGGTGTCATCTCTATAGCAGGTGCCAATAGTGACCAGAAACTGGCTGCTATCATCACACCTGCCGCAAAACCCAGCATACCATTCAAAAGATTCCTGTTAATTCTCTTGAAGAAGAATACTAAAGCCGCTCCGGCAGCCGTGACAAACCAAGTAAATATTGTTGCTATGAGAGCTTGGAGAACTGGAGATAAATTTGAAAACCATTCAAACATAAAAATAACTTTTTTAAATATATATTAAGTTGGAGTTGCGAGAAATTCCCGCAACTCCAAACTTCGGTTAATCAACCGGACTGAATAGATCTTTGCCGACACCGCATTCGGGACACACCCAATCTTCGGGTAGATCTTCGAATTTTACATTGTCATTTTCTGCCGGGTCATAAACCCAACCACATGCGTCGCATACATATTTTTGCATTTTCCCTCCATTTAAATTCTTTTTCATATTTTCATCATACCTGCTCTGCGTTTATCTGCGTTGAATAATTAATAATTTTCTACCCAAACTTCAAAATGTGCCTGCGGATGATCACAAACAGGGCAAATCTCAGGTGCTTCGATAGATTCAACGATATGCCCACAATTACGACATTTCCAAAATACCTTTCCTTCTTTTTTGAAAACAGTGTGATCCTTTACATTTCCCAGAAGTTTTCGATAACGCATTTCATGCCTTTTTTCTACTAAAGCTACTAACTTAAAAGTTTTTGCAACTTCATCAAAACCTTCTTCTTCCGCAATTTTAGCAAAAGTGGGATAAAGCTCAGTCCACTCTTCTTGCTCACCATTTGCTGCATATTCCAGATTTTTCAGTGTATCAGCATAAGCAACTGGATAACCAGCACTGATTTCAATTACATTTTCATTCATCCCATTTTTAATTAGCTGCTTCATGAAAAGTTTTGCATGTTCTTTTTCATTGTCAGCAGTTTCATTAAAAATTTCTTCGATTTGTCTGAAACCTTCTTTTCGAGCAACAGATGCATAATAATTGTAACGCATCCGTGCCTGAGATTCTCCAGCAAAAGATTTCAACAAATTTTCTGCTGTTTTACTTCCATTGAATTCCATTATGACTCCTTTTTAATTAATTTTTCCAAAGTCCGTGCAGATTACACCATTCTCTTATTTCGATGATATCTTCTTTTTTTACGGGGAAGAATCCTTCGGGTTTATCATTTGGTTTTAATTCTAACCTGCAGACTTTATCTTTTCTAAGAACTTCGATGAATTTAATGTAATGATTTTCAAGCATTGGATGAGCTTGATTCTGACCAACTTTAACCAACACCCCACCTTCTACTTCTTGTACAAATGGTACATGCTTTTCTGTGGAAGCATCTTCTGTTTTAGCTTCTAATTTCTCCATTGGAACTCCACAGCAAACAAGAGCTGGAGCACCTTCGTTTAAAACTTCTACCACATTACCGCATTTTTCACAGTAATAAACTTCTCTTAGTTGTGTCATTTTTCCTCCTAATTTTCTTCATTATTTCTCGTTACGAAGTTTATCTTCGTAACGCTGATAGCATTAATGTTCCCAAGACAAACTTGGGAACAAAAAACTCCTATTTAGTTGGTGGTGTGAATAAACGAGTGCCTAATTCATTATCAATCATCAATAAACCGTGTCCATTACCACCTAACATTTTCAGTTTTCCTACAATTGCATCCATCGAAGCCTCTTCTTCCACCTGTTCATCAATGAACCAGTTTAGGAAACTTTTAGTTGCATGATCGTTTTCCTTGATGGCTACATCCATCAATTCATTAATAGATTTCGAAATAAACTGTTCATGCTTATAAGCCATTTCAAATATTTCTAAAGCTGATTTAAAATCAATCTGTGGTTTATTGATCTTTTCTAAGATAACTCGACCACCTCTTTCATTAACAAAATCATACATTTTCATCGCATGAAAACGTTCTTCTTGTACTTGTATCTTAAAAAAACTAGCAAAACCAGGTAAGTTTTCTGCATCAAACCAGGTAGCCATTGAAAGGTATAAGTACTCAGAATACAATTCTTTATTAATCTGTTCGTTAAAGGCATCCTGTAATTTTTTTG
>JAYEKK010000318.1:0-24333 GCA_034660955.1 Candidatus Cloacimonadota bacterium
TTCTTTATTATCAATAGAAGGCTGTGTTTTAAAAAAATCCTTTAACTGTTCGAAATGTGCAGGATAAGTGCTCTCCGTTTTCAAAATATCATCATTAAAAAGTTCCCGATATTTTTCAAAGGCAGTATTCTGATTTATCAGCCAGATCAATAATGCTTCATTTAAGAAATTTGCTTTTTTTGATATAATAAAATTATCTTGATAATCCCTTTCTAATGTTTCAAGTTTATATGTCCCAATTGTCTCGATGAGAAATTGATATGCTTTTTCAATAATTTTTGGATTTATATCTTCTGTATATTTTGTAATTATCTTTTGTGTTAAACTTGTTATTATCATCACTGCATTCAGTTCACCGGCAGTAGCTGCTTTTGAGCTATTGAAGATAATATCTTTCCCTTCATTTAATTTTTGGGTAAATTTGCGAAGTTCGATCTGATCTTTAAAATTTAGTTTTGCAACTTCATTTATATTCTTCTCTTCAATCTGAAACTGATATTTAACTTTTTGTAATATTGGGATTCCAAGTTTTCTTTTCATTTTTTTATCTCTTTCTTTTCTGTGCTCTTTGTGTTTTAGTGTCTCTGTGTTTATCTTTTAAAATTAATAATACCATTTCACATACTCATAGTATTCTACTAAATCAGTTTGATTAGTACGAATTCTAATATTATAGCTTTGTTTACCAGAACCCTTAATCGTAAATTCACCTTCAAAAGTGGCGATGTTTTTTTCTTTCATAGCAAAACTCAATTCATAAATATTAAATTCATTTTCTTCATTTTTATTAAATAATTCAACTTTCAATAGTTTTTCATCTAAGCCATCAATATTAATTTTTGCATTGATTTTTATAACGTCACCACTATTGATCGTTTCCGAATCCTGAATATTGATGTCCACATTAACGAATTTTACTTTCTGCCAGTTATTTTGTAATTTCGACTCTATATCATTCAAATGCTTTAGATATTTATAGTTATCATCCGAGATATTCTTTACATCTTTTAAGATTGGTAAGTAGAATTTATTAAGATACTCCCTCTGCATTCTGTGCATATTGAAACCTTTGCCTACATCATGAATAGAATGTTTCATCATTTTTATCCAGCGTGATGGAATTCGATTTTTATTACGTTTATAATAGAGTGGAGCAATCTCACTTTCCAAAATATCGTATATTTCCTTTGCATCCATCGCATCTCTAATTTGCTGATCTGCCTGTTGGGAACCGGCAGTGATAGACCAGCCGTTATCCGGTTTGTAACATTCCGGCCACCATCCATCTAAAATGCTAAAATTCATCACTCCGTTTATACCAGCTTTCATACCCGAAGTACCACTTGCTTCTTTTGGTTTTATCGGAGTGTTCAGCCATACATCCACACCCTGAACAATATGTCGGGCAACATTCATATCATAATCTTCAATGAAAACAAAACTATCTTCAACCTGATTTTCTTTAGCAAAATCTATGATCTCTTTTATCATTGATTTACCAAATTCATCGGCTGGATGCGCTTTACCAGCAAAAACAAATTGTACCGGTCTTTCGGGATCACGTATCAATTTTAACAACCTTTGTTTATCCATCAAAATTAAATTTGCACGTTTGTAAGTTGCAAATCTTCTGGCAAAACCGATAATTAGTTTATCGGGAGCGAGAACATTTTTTATCTTTTCTGTGGTTGCAAATTCAGAACTTTTATACATTAAACTGCTGCGTAACCTTTTCCTGATAAATGTGATCATCTGCTGTTTACGCTGCTGATGAGCTTCCCATATTTCAATATCCGGAATATTAAGAATATTCTTCCAAATTGTTTCCTCATCAGCATTATGCTCATAATCCGACCCGATATATCTATCGAAAAGTATCGACATTTGCCGGCTGAGCCAGGTGGGAATATGAACTCCATTTGTGATAGAATCAATTGGCATTTCATCTTCGCAAATATTCGGGTAGATAGGATTCCACATCTCTTTGGAAACAATACTGTGCAGCTCGGAAACACCATTTATATATTTTGCAAATTTAATAGCAAAAACAGATAATGAAAAATCGTTATTATTATTAATTTTTGCTAAATTGGTAAATTGTTCAAAACTTATCTTTGTTGCTCCAATCTCATCGGAAAGATAATGTCTAACCAGTTTCATTTCGAAAGCTTCATTTCCAGCCGGAACGGGAGTATGAGTAGTGAAGACTGTACTTAATCTAATTACTTCCCTTGCTTCATCAAAAGAAAAATCTTTTGAATTCATAAGATCATTCAAACGTTTGATAATAAGAAAAGCAGAATGACCTTCATTTAGATGATAAACAGTTGGCTTAATTTTTAATTTTTCTATTAATTTTAACGAGCCGAAAGCCAAGACAATTTCCTGCAATATTCGCATTTCCCGATCTGAGACATAAAGATAATCTGTTATTTTTCGATGATGTAGTTTATTTTTTCCAATATTTGCATCTAACAAATAAAGTGAGATCTTACCAACTTGAATTTCCCACGCTTTTAGAAAAATTATTTCATCCCGGATTTTAATTTTTATAACAAGATCTTCACCATTTTTATCGATCACTTTTTTTATCGGTTTGGAATGCCATTCATTTTCTTTGTAAACTTCTGTTTGCTTACCATTCAAATCTATCTTTTGATTAAAATACCCATACCTGTATAAAAGTCCAAAACCGATTAATGGTAAACCCATATCTGATGCTGCTTTCAGATGATCTCCCGATAAAATACCCAAACCTCCGGAGTATATTGGAAGTGATTCGTGCAGACCGAATTCCATTGAAAAATAGGCTATATGGAAATCATTATCAAAACTTTTTCTTTTTCCATCTTTTAGATAATACCCTTTGTGATCTTTATAAGATATAAATTGCTTATAAACTGAATTCAGCTCATTCAAAAAACCGCTTTCCTGCGATAGTTTTAGTAATTTTTCTGTTGGTACTTTTTGGATCAATTTTACGGGATTATGATTAAATTTTCTAAACAGGATCGGATCTATCCTGCTGAATAATTTGTATGCATTGGGATTCCAGGTTGACCATAAGTTTTCTGCTAATTCATTTAAATGCTCTAAATTTTCTGGTAATTTTGGTTTTATATAGAAATTTTTAAATTTTATATTATTTTTCATTATTCCTCTCAATTTTAATGATGTTAATTTGTTTAATAAATAATTTGTGTCAATGCTTGAAAATTTATTGACCGATTATCAGGTTAATTTCTTTTCATAATGTAATCGTGGAGAAAAAAATGAATTTTAAATATATTCCCTTAACGGGCGGCAAACATAAGGTTTTTATCGCCGGTGATTTCAATAATTGGAATACGCAGGAATTTGAATTAACTGAAACAAATGGAATTTATGAAATAAGTGTAAAATTGGAAAAAGGACGCTATGAATACAAATTTATCGTTGATGGTAATTGGATAGTTGATGAATCTGCAGAAGAGTTTGTAGAGGATAAGTTCGGGAATCGTAATTCAATTGTTTACATTGGAAAGAAACCGAAAGGAATTGAGCAAAAAGCAGATGATTTTAACACACCAGATTGGGTAAAAGATGGTGTTTTTTATCAGATATTCACTGATAGGTTTTGTAATGGAAACCGCAGAATTAATCCCGATTTTTCCGAGTGGTATTATCAAAAAGAGAATAAATTATCTCTCGCTGCGAGGGATGGAAAATACAAGTTTATTGATGATTGGAATAACATAGAAATTCTAAAAGAAGATGAGAATAGACATTACTTATTTTATGGTGGAGATCTGGCTGGTGTTAAGCAGAAAATAGAATATTTGAAAGATCTGGGTATCACGATCATCTATTTTAATCCATTGGTGCAGGCAGCTTCCAATCATAAATATGAAGCTTTCGATTATTACAAGATCGATCCACATTTTGGCACAAACGATGAATTTATCAAACTTGTAAAAGAACTTCATCAAAATGGAATTAGGGTGATCGTTGATTTTGCTTTCAATCACGTTGGAGTTGGTTTCTTTGCATTCCAGGATTGTGTGGTAAAGGGAGAGAAATCAAAATATTATAATTGGTTTGATTGGCATAAATGGCCGCTCCCGGACAAAATCCCAGAAAATTTTGATGCTAAAGAATATTATCAATGTTGGTGGGGACATTCCATAATGCCGGATCTAAATTTTGATCTTGATCGACAGCATCCTGAAGAAAATTATATTAAAGATCAAAGCAAAGCAAATGTGAATGAAAGTGTAGTAAAATATATTTTAGATGTAGCTGATTTCTGGTTAAACGAGTTTGATATCGATGGATTCAGACTTGACATTCCAAATGAGGTTCCCTTTTGGTTTTGGAAATTATTTCGCCAGAAAGTGAAATCGATTAAACCCGATGCATATTTGGTTGGTGAGATATGGCATAATGCAACCGAATGGGTGAATGATAAATATTTTGATGCTGTGATGAATTACAAATATTTTAAGGATCCGGTTTATGACTTTTTCATTGGAAATTCATCAACAGAAGATTTTGCAAATATAATCAAAACGGGATTGCAAAAATATCCTCTTCAGGCAACTCAAGTTATGATGAATCTTTTAGATAGTCACGATACTTTTCGCTTTCTGGAATCTGCTAATGGAAATATCGCAAAATTGAAACTGGCATCTCTGTTTCAAATGACTTTTGTGGGAACTCCGCATATTTTTTATGGTGATGAAATAGCGATGATGGGTGGACACGATCCTGATAATCGCAGATCTTTTAATTGGAAGTTTGAAGATGATAAAAATGCTGTTGAATTGAGAAATTGGTATACAATATTGATCAAGATCAGAAAGAAAAATGCTATTCTTCGCAGAGGAAGTTTCGAAATCATAAAAGCAGAAAATGGAATGATAGTTTATAAAAGGGTTTTAGATGCAGAAGAATTGGTTATCGCAATCAATAATAGTAATGAAGACAGAGAATTTGGACTAAAATCTAAATTTGATTTGATAACAGGGAAAAAAATAAAAGTAATTCCTGCAATGAGCGGAATGATATTACAAAAAAGATGAAAGAATCAGATCTTTTTGAACCGATAAAAACCTTTTTGGAAGCAGGTGGTTACAAGGTTAGAGCTGAAGTAAAAAATTGCGACATAACTGCTACAAAAGGTGATGAGCTTATTATTGTTGAATTGAAATTAAGCGCAAATCTACAACTATTCATTCAAGCAACAGACAGGCAGTACATAACTGATTCTGTATATGTAGCAATTCCAAAACCTACACAAAGATCAAAGAAACACTGGAAAGGAATTTTACACATTCTTCGACGTTTGGAACTTGGACTTATTTTCGTTGATATAGATAATCCTATAAATCCTGTTGAGATTGTTTTTCACCCAATTGGGTTTCAAAGAAGAAAATTCAAACATCGGAAAAGAGCAATAATAAAAGAAGTTGGGAACCGTTCCCAAAATTTGAATGTGGGTGGTTCCAATAAAAAGAAAATAATTACTGCATACAAAGAAAATGCGATACAGATTGCAGTTTACCTAAATGAAATTGGTGCTGCATCTGCCAAAAAATTAAGAGAATACAATTCCGGCAAAAAAACTCTTTCCATATTATATAGCAATTTCTATGGTTGGTTTCAAAGAGTTGATCGCGGAATTTATGATATCACAGCAAAAGGGAAGGGAGAGCTAAAGAAGTTTCCGGGATTAGTTAAAAAATATGAAAAAATATTAGCCGCAAAGAACGCTAAAAAACGCGAAGAAGAGATATGATGTGTTTTCTTTTTCATAGTTATAAATAAAAGGATAGTTATGGAGTTAAAAAAAAACATTACTAATTCTCCCGAGTCAAAAGAATTTATTAAACAACTTCAAACTAATGCAAAAGAAAAAATTGTTTCATTCATCACCAAGAATAATAATATTTTTATAATAAAAGAAAAAGAAATTTATATCGGTTTTATTCATTTAAATCCTACTATCTACAAAATATCAGTAAAACTATATTTAAGCTCGAATTGGAAAGATGGCTTTTTTAAACAACTCGTTTCCAACATTTCTAAATTGATTAAAAACAAAAATATAACATACGTATCTTTTCTGCATTGCTTTGATTCTAAGAATATTTTAACCAAATTCAAAGGTATTGATTTTATGCATCAATATGAATGTAATATAAATTATAATGAATTAAATCCTATTATAAATTCAGATTACACGATCTCATCAGAGATAAATAACTTTAAAAAACTCATTGATTTTCATAAGCTATGCTACTTTGATGATAAAGAATATATGAAAAGTAATTGGAAGAAAATGCTTCAATCATTTCCTCAAGTACCATTTCCGACAATTACCTATCTTTGTTATAATGAAGACATTATTATTGGTTCTTGCATTGGTTATTATATCCCAAAGAAACAAAAAAAATATTTATACTCAATATGTGTGCATCCTAATTATAGAGGGGAATCTATTGGGAAATATTTACTGCAACTTTTTCTTTCAGCAAAACCTTTAGTAAATTGCTATTTAACAGTCTATGACTCTGCAAACCAAGCAGTAAAACTTTACAAAAAAATTGGATTTAAGAAAATAAAAACAGTAGAATCTATAATGAATAAAGATGATTTGAAAATTCGCAGGTTACACTAAGAAGAAATACTTAGCGGATCTTCGTGTTCTTAGCGGCAATAGAAAGGAAATAGAATGAAAAAGTATATTGGAGCTATCGATCAGGGAACTACAAGTACCAGGTTTATTCTGTTCGATCATGAAAGTAATAAAATTGCTTCTCATCAGATCGAGCATAAACAGATATTCCCGAAAGCCGGTTGGGTGGAACATGACCCGCTTAAAATTTGGCAGAACACAAAAAAAGTAATAAAAGCAACTTTACAAGAAGCTAAAATATCCGAAGATCAAATTGTTGCGATAGGTATAACTAACCAGCGGGAAACAACTGTTATTTGGAATAAGAAAACTGGAAAACCTTATTATAATGCTATCGTCTGGCAAGATACTCGAACAGATAGAATTTGCAAATCTATAGAAAATAAGAAAGAATTTTTTCAACAGAAAACAGGACTTCCTATCGCAACCTATTTTTCAGCTCCAAAAATTAAATGGCTTTTGGATAATGTGAAAGGTCTCCGCAAAGCTGCAGAAAATGGAGATGCAATTTTTGGAAATATGGATAGTTGGATTGTGTGGAATCTATCCGGTGGAAAACACATAACCGACGTAACAAATGCCAGCCGAACAATGCTGATGAATCTGCAAACTCTCAATTGGGATGATGAATTATTAAAAATTTTTGATATACCACGAAAAATGCTTCCTGAAATTTGTTCTTCTTCCGAGATTTACGGAAAAGCGAAAATGGTATTCAAAAAAGAAATTCCGATTTCGGGAATCTTGGGAGATCAGCAAGCCGCATTATTTGGTCAGACCTGCTTCCAAAAAGGAGATGTAAAAAACACTTATGGAACAGGATGCTTCATTTTGTTAAATACCGGAAATGAAATTTGTCATTCCAAAAATGGACTGCTTACCACTGTTGCATACCAGATAAAGGATAAAAAACCTATTTATGCTTTGGAAGGTTCAGTTGCAATTGCCGGCTCGTTAATTCAATGGATCCGTGATAATTTTAGTTTGATAGCTGAATCTAGCGAGATTAATGATCTGGCAGAAAAGGTTGAGGACAATGGCGGCGTTTATTTTGTTCCTGCTTTTTCCGGTCTTTTTGCACCACATTGGAATTCTGGTGCACGCGGAACAATTATCGGACTCACCCATTTCGTGAATAAATCGCATATTGCACGTTCAGTTTTAGAGGCTACTGCCTTCCAGACACGTGATGTATTTGAAGCAATGCAGAAGGATTCCGGTTTGAAAATCAATAAGCTAAGAGTTGATGGTGGGATGACAGCCAGTAAATTATTAATGCAGTTCCAAGCAGATATTTTAAATGCTTCTGTGATTTTGCCAAATATAGCTGAAACAACTGCACTTGGTGCTGCTTATACAGCCGGACTTGCTGTTGGTTTCTGGAAAGATACAAATGAATTACAGAAAAATTGGAAAGAGAAGAAAAAATGGAGTTCCAACATGACTGAGAAAAGAAGAAAAAAATTATACGATCAATGGCAGAAAGCAGTAAAACGTTCACTTGATTGGGAGGAATAAAGATGGATCTATCAAAATATCATCAGCCATTTTCTAATACAACAGAAAGTGAAATTGGCGTTCTTGTAATTCACGGCTTAACATCAACAACCTCTTCTATGAAGTATCTTGCTGAACAATTTGCAGATACAGATTATAATGTGGAATTACCAAAACTTTCAGGACACGGTACAAAATGGCAGGATATGAATTCTACAAAATATACTGATTGGGTTGATGACATTGAAAAAGCTTTAAAAAAGCTACAAGAAAGATGTTCCAAAATATTTCTCTGCGGGTTATCACTTGGTGGTGAACTTGCCTTATATTTAACAGGAAGACACCCTGAGATCGCTGGAATCATACTAATCAATCATACCAGCAAATTCACAAATCCAAAGTTCTGGTTCGTACCGTTATTAACCAAGTTCATTCGATCTGTTCCGGCTATTGCTTCCGATATAAAAGATCCAAATTCCAAAGAAATTGCTTATAATAGAACTTCTACAAATGGAATTAATGAAATGCTGAAGTTAATGAAAGAAGTGAATAAAATGCAATCGAATATCTTACAGCCATGTCTTATCTTTAAATCAAAGGAAGACCATGCAGTTCCTAAAATAAGCGCAACATTCACAATGAAAAAACTTGGCTCAAAAGATAAGGAATTGATCTGGCTGGAAAATTCATATCATGTTGCACCGCTGGATTATGATAAAGAATTGATCGCAAAGAAAAGTATTGAATTTATAATGAATCATCTGTAAAATATGTTTTGAGTGTGAAAAAAGTCCGACCAAAATTACACTGTAGTGTGAAAATAGTTCGACCATTATTATAGTGTTGTGTAAAAATAGTTTGACTATTATTACAACAATACTTGTCTTGTCTTCAGAGGTTTATGATGAAATACTATCCGAGAACAGTTGAGCAAAAGATCAAAGAAGCTCTTATTCGCAAAGAAGCGATCTTTATTTTGGGAGCACGTCAGGTCGGCAAAACATCTTTAATGAAAAACCTGATAAAAGGTTTGAAAAACACTTTGTATTTCGATCTTGAAGATCCGACCAATTTTGCTATAATAAATAAAGGGTCGAAAGAATTATTATCTTATCTCGCTACACAAGAATTAGATTCGACACAAAGAAGTTTTATTTTTATAGATGAAATTCAATATGCCGATGATTTTTCGAGTTTAATAAAATATTTCGTAGATCATTATTCCCATAAATATAAACTCATTCTCAGCGGATCTTCGTCACTTCTTATTCGCAAAAAATTTAAAGAGTCATTGGTCGGCAGGAAGAAGGTTTTCGAACTTTTCCCACTTTCCTTTTCCGAATTCTGTGCTTTCAAAGATGAACCAAAATTAAGTGAAGAACTTGCGAATATAAATGTTTTTGATTTAAGAGAAAATCCATTGCGATTTGAGAGTAAAAAAATCACAAGTTTATTAAAAGAATTTTTAATTTTCGGAGGGTTTCCGCAAGTAGTTCTGGAAAAGAAAAAAGAGGATAAAACAGATTGTCTGAAAGATATTGTTACGTCTTTTATATTGAAAGATATCAGACATATCTTCAATTTGGAAAAAATCGATCAATTTAATCATTTGATAAAATTATTAGCTGTTTTTGCTGGTAAAGAATTGAACTTCTCAAAATTATCGAACGAGACAAAATTGCACAAACAAACTCTGGAACATTACATAAACGCTTTGGAATCGAGTTACATCATCAAAATAATCAAACCCTATCACAAAAATCTTTCTTCCGAACTTCGCAAAACTCCTAAATGCTATTTTCTTGATAACGGCTTAAGAAATTTCTTAGTATCGAATTTCAGTGATGTGGAATTTCGAACCGATAGAGGTGAACTTCTCGAAAACTTTGTATTCTCACAACTTCAAAAGAAAGCCGGTCCACTCACAAAAATCAACTTCTGGCGAACTAAAGCCAAGCAGGAAATAGATTTCATTTTGCAGCAGGAAACCAAGTTGTATGCTTTGGAAGTAAAATGGAATACCGGCTCTACTCAAAATTTGAAAAAATTTAAACAAACCTATCTCGAATCAGAAACTTATCTTGTAAGCATGTTACAGGAATTTGGAGATGGTGTTTTGGCGGGGTATTTGGTGTGAGAGAAAAGTTTTTGGAAAGAATAAATATCTACAATTTTCAATATAGCCCTGCCCTTCAGGGTTGGGAAGCTTAGTAGCAAAAAAAAAGGGGAACTTAAATGTTAAACAAAATCGACCCGACAAAGACAATTTCGTGGATGAACCTGGAAGAACATTTTCAGAGAATGAAGAATGTTCAAATGAAAGATTTATTTAAGAAAGATAAAAAACGTTTTGATAAATTTTCACTTAATTTTGAAGATATTCTCATAGATTTTTCTAAGAACATCATCATTGAAAAAACGATGGGATTGCTTTTAAAGTTAGTTAGAGAGATCGATTTAAAAGCTGCTATTGATGATATGTTTTCCGGTGTAAAGATCAACGAAACAGAAGATCGTGCTGTTTTGCATACAGCATTAAGAAATCGTTCAAATGCACCGGTTCTCTTTGAAGGAAAAGATGTAATGCCGGATGTAAATAAAGTTCTTAAACATATGGAAGTCTTTTCTGATAAGATCACATCCGGTTTATGGAAAGGATTTACCGGTAAATCAATAACTGATATAGTAAATATTGGAATTGGAGGATCTGATCTTGGACCTTTAATGGTTACAGAAGCTCTTAAACCATACAATAAGGGAATTAACGCTCATTATATATCTAATGTGGATGGTACTCATCTGGTAGAAACCTTGAAGAAAATAGATCAAGAAACCACACTTTTTATGATAGCATCAAAAACATTTTCTACCCAGGAAACAATGACCAATGCGCATTCTGCACGTAAATGGTTTTTGTCTCAAGTAAAAAATACAGATTTTATCAAAAAGCATTTTATAGCAATTTCTACAAATGAAGAAAGTGTAACGGAATTTGGTATCGATCCGGAAAATATGTTTGGTTTTTGGGATTGGGTTGGTGGAAGATATTCGCTCTGGAGTGCGATCGGGCTTTCTATTGCCTGCACAATTGGATTTGAGAATTTTGAGAAATTATTAGACGGTGCTCATGCCATGGATAATCATTTTAAGAAAACTCCTTTCAAAGAAAATATCCCTGTCGTCCTTGCACTCATCGGTATCTGGTATAATAATTTCTTCGGCGCAGAAAGCGAAGCAATTTTACCATACGATCAATATCTTCATAGATTCCCGGCATACTTCCAGCAAGGAAACATGGAAAGCAATGGAAAAAATATAGATCGTTCTGGTAATGAAGTGAATTATCAAACCGGTCCAATAATCTGGGGAGAACCTGGAACAAATGGACAACACGCTTTTTATCAATTGATCCATCAGGGAACCAAAATGATACCTTGCGATTTTTTAGCTCCAGCAATTTCTCATAATCCCGTTGGAGATCATCATCAGAAATTACTATCAAATTTCTTCGCTCAAACCGAAGCATTGATGAATGGGAAAACAAAAGATGAAGTAATTTCCGAATTGAAAAGAAAAGGAAAAACAAAAGAAGAAATAAAGAAAAATTTTCCTTACAAAGTTTTTAAAGGAAACAAACCCACAAATTCAATTCTTTTCAAGCATTTAACTCCACGTACCCTTGGAAGTCTTATCGCAATGTATGAACATAAAATATTTATACAAGGTATTATTTGGAACATATTCAGTTTTGATCAATGGGGCGTAGAACTGGGCAAACAGCTCGCCAAAAAGATATTACCTGAACTGAATTCTTCAAAAGTAATTAGATCACACGATGTTTCAACAAACAGTTTAATTAACCGTTACAGGAAGATGAGAGGACAGCTTTCTAAAGTAAAAACACTAAATTTAGATCAGATCAATTTGCCCACAACTCCTGCAATTTCTGATTGGGATCCGATGAACCTTACAGAATTACATTATCAAATAATAAAAATTTGTTCACTTCAAGAAATTTCCACTAAACAAATATCAGAAAAACTTGGACGAAAGGGAAAATCCGGAAATTTCAAACGTGCAATATCGCTACTGAGAACAAATAAACTTATTGCCTACAAATTCCCGAATAAACCCGGAAGCTCATACCAAAAATACCAAATCACAAAACTGGGATTAAATACAATACAAATACTTGAGACAATTGAAGGCAAACTATTAAAAAACATTCAAGTGATAAAAGGTGATATAACAAAAATTAAAGTGAATGCAATTGTAAATGCAGCAAATACAACTCTTCTTGGTGGCGGAGGTGTAGATGGCGCTATTCACAATGCAGCAGGTGAAGAGCTATTACGTGAATGCAGAAAACTGGGAGGCTGTGCAACAGGAAAAGCCAAGATCACAAAAGGCTATAATCTTCCTGCAAAATATATAATTCATACTGTTGGTCCTGTATGGCATGGCGGAAAAACCAAAGAGGATGATCTGCTAATTGGCTGCTATAAGAACTCATTAGATCTCGCCAGACATAACGGTATCAAATCAATTGCATTTCCTGCGATCAGTTGTGGTGAATACAGATTCCCAATAGAAAGAGCTGCGAGAATTGCTATTACAGAAGTTCGAAAATATATGAGAGAACATCATTCAATCAAGAAAGTTATTTTTGTCTGTTTCAATGACGATATCTATCAAGCTTATCGAAAGATATTGGAAAAATAGTTTAGTTGTTTTGGAGAAATATAAAGAAAACTGTCACGCTAAGTATGAACCCTTCGTCAAGCTCAGGACAGGCTTCGTGAGGTATCGAAGTGGATAAAATCATTAATTGTCCACTATCCTTCGACTCCGCTCAGGATGACAATTTTGGAATTAAGATATGAAATTAACTAAAACTAAAGACGGTTCATACACAGCTTTTAGCGAAGTTGCAGGTGAGCATTACCACACCATTTCCGGTGCAATTGAAGAAGCTTTTGAGAAACATGTGAATGCGCTTGAAATAGAAAATGGAATGCATATTCTCGATTTCTGCTTCGGGCTTGGTTACAATTCTATCGCAGCCTGCAAAGATCATGCAAATCTGCAAATAATCGGTTTGGAAAATGATATAAAAATAATTGAAGCAATGAAGAATATCGAAATACCCGAAATATTATCAGTAGAATTTGATTTTTTTAGGAATCTATCAGAAAATATGGATATTACCGACAATAACAATAATAGAATCCAAATCATATGGGGAGATGCATTGAAGAAAATTGATGAGCTTCCTAACGAAATATTTGATAGAGTTTTTTTCGATCCGTTTTCTCCCAAAAAGCAACCCGAAATGTGGAGTGAAGAGATCTTCCGAAAAATATACAATAAAATGAAAAATGGAGCAAAACTGAGCACTTACAGCTGCGCCAAACAAATCAGGAGAAATATGATCTCAGCCGGTTTTAAAGTAATGGATGGTCCGATAGTGGGAAGAAGAAGTCCGGCGACGATTGCTTTCAAAAAAATATAAACACGCAAAATCATTAACAATTTTGCGTTTTGAAACGCAAAATAAATAAAATATTTGCGTTTTGAATTAATTTAGCTATTTTGTCATTTGTGAGGTAATTATGATTAAAAGGACTTTGATGAATCAAATTCTTGCCCATCTGTACAAGAATAAAATTATTATTATCATGGGAGCACGTCAAGTCGGTAAAACTACACTTGCCAGAGAAATAGAGAAAAAATTGAATATAAAATCTTTATGGCTGAATGGTGATGAACCCGATATAAGAAATCAGCTTACTAATGTTACTTCAACTCAATTAAAATCAATGATTGGTAGCAATAAACTTGTTTTCATCGATGAAGCCCAGAGAATAATCAATATTGGACTTACATTAAAACTAATTGCAGAAAACATTAAAGATGTACAATTAATTGTAACAGGATCATCATCTTTTGAATTATCGAATCAGATAAATGAACCATTAACCGGCAGAAAAATCGAATATTTTCTATTTCCACTTTCCTTCACTGAGCTTTGCAATCACTCCAGTCAAATTGAAGAAACTCGTTTATTTCAGCATCGAATGATCTACGGTTATTATCCTGAAATCGTAAAAAATCCTAGTGAAGAAAACATAATCCTAAATGAAATCAGCGAAAGTTATTTGTATAAAGATGTTCTGGCTACCGGCAAAATAAAGAAGCCGGCAGCTTTAGAAAGGCTTTTACAGGCAATTGCGTTGCAATTAGGAAAAGAAGTCAGCTTTAATGAACTGGGACAATTGATTGGAATTGATAATCAAACAGTGGAAAGATGGGTAGATATTTTGGAAAAATCTTTTGTTATTTTCAGATTGAGATCATTGTGTAGAAACCCTCGTAATGAACTAAAAAAAAGCAGGAAAATATACTTTTATGACAATGGAATCAGAAATGCAATCATCAAGAATTTTAACCCATTGTTCCTTCGACAGGATGTTGGGGAACTCTGGGAAAATTTCTTAATTTCCGAGAGAATGAAATATAATCAGCAAAATGAAAAATTAGCCAATTACTTTTTCTGGAAATCCAAAAATCAAAAAGAGATAGATTTTATTGAAGAATATGGTGGAAATATTTTTGCTTATGAGTTCAAATGGAATCCTAAAAAAACCGTTAAATTTCCTTTAAGTTTTCGTAGATCATACCCTAAAGCAAAAAATGAGATTATTAACCAATCTAACTTTACAAATTTCATATTATGATCTGTTCTAAAAAAAGATCACTTGCAATAAAATTATCCTTTCTACATTGAGTAGTTAGTTAAAGATAAATGGAGGATTTATGCTTTTACCTAGATTTCTGGCAATACTCATTATTGGCGGGGGGTATCTTGTCTGGAACATGATCTTCCAACAATATCCATTAAAAAAAGAATATGAAGAAAAACCTATCATAGCCTGGGGTATAGCTTTTGCTATCATCATTGGTCAATTGTATTATATATGGTTTATATTTTCACGTTTTTTTACTTATGGAGATTCATTATTTGTTTTTTTCCTTGTCATCAGGATTGTAATTTCTGCTTTAATCTTATTGTTATTATGGAAAAAATATAGAGGATAAATAAAATGTTAGAAAGAATTATAGATCCCACCGATTTACCGGAAGAAAAAGATTTTGATCGCACCCTGCGTCCGAAATCGTTGGATGAATTTGTAGGGCAGGAAAAAATAAAAGAAATATTAGATATTTCCATACAAGCAACTAAATTGCGTAAAGAACCACTCGATCACATTCTGTTTTACGGTCCTCCGGGGCTTGGGAAAACCACACTTGCACATATTATTTCCAATGAACTTGGGGTTGAAGTAAAAGTGAGTTCTGGTCCGGTTTTGGAAAAGGCTCCCGACCTGGCAGGGATATTGACCAATCTGCAGAGAAATGATGTTTTCTTTATTGATGAAATTCACCGGTTGAATCATGTAGTAGAAGAATATATGTATCCTGCCATCGAAGATTTTGAAATGGAGATCATCATCGACAGCGGTCCGGCGGCGCGTTCACTATCAATTGATATTGAACCATTCACGCTTATCGGAGCAACTACACGAGCAGGATTATTAACTTCTCCCCTGCGAGCCAGATTCGGCTTGGTTCTGCGCCTAGATTACTATGATGTAAAAAGTATTGAACACATTATTAAACGCTCAGCCGGCTTATTGAATATCCCGCTGGAAGATGCCGGGACAAAAGAGATGGCTCGTCGCAGTAGAGGAACCCCGCGTGTGGCAAACCGTCTTCTCCGCCGTGTTCGCGATTACGCTCAAATAAAAGGTGATGGTGTTATAACTAAAGATATTGCAATAAAAGCTCTTAAAATGTTAGATGTTGATTTTGCAGGACTTGATGATATGGATAAACGTCTGTTGAAATTACTAATTGAAAATTACAATGGTGGACCGGTTGGACTCAAAACTCTTGCAGTTGCTTTGGGAGAAGATTCCGGAACTGTGGAAGAAATTTATGAGCCTTATCTTATCCAGCAGGGATTCTTGGATAGAACACCGCAAGGTAGAAAAGCAACAATGAAAACATATAAACATTTTAATATCAAGCCGACACAAGCACAAATGAGTGTGTTTGATATAGTAGAGAAATAATATGAAGGAAAATATTGGTATCATTATTTGTGATCGCTATCGTCGTTGTGCCGGTGGAAAATGTTTCCGATCTTTACAAAAAAGAGAAGGTGCTTTTGCCCGTTATAAAAATATGGATGTAGAACTTAGGGGCTATACAACATGTGATGGATGCCCGGGTGGGAACATTGAATATGCTGTTGATGAAATGATGAAAAACAATGTTACAAAGATCCATCTGGCAACCGGACTCATTGTAGGTTATCCGCCATGTTCTTACATCCAGGATTTCACTAATTTTATCGAAACAAAATATGGTTTGGAAGTTATTCTTGGTACTCATCCAATTCCGCAGAAATATTTTTTAATACATGAAAAATTGGGAACCTGGAAATCTGATTGGTGGCAAGAGATCATCAAACCAACTTTGGTGGATGAAGAACTGAGATTGGAGTATGATTAGTGTGTTCCCGAGACAAACTTGGGAACAAGTATTTTGATTTTCTTATCCGTGCCCATCTGCTTGCCAAGCCGAAGTCTTGACGAAGGCTGGTGTAAATCCGTGGTTAGATTCTCCAAAACTTGACGGAAAACAATCTTTAATTTTTTTCAACATCCGTGGGTGATTAGCTCAGTTGGTTAGAGTGCTACGTTGACATCGTAGAGGTCACAGGTTCGAATCCCGTATCACCCACCATTATTCTTTTATTTAAGGGATGAGAACCCTGTTCATCATGCTGATTTCGACCACGAGCTGGAATCTAAATGCTTCTAGTATTTAGCAGCGAAGTAGAGCTGACAGAGAAGAAACTAAGTTTCTTCGAATCAGCAATCCCGTATCACCCACCATTCTTCGCTTTCTCGTGATGCTCGAAAGCTTCTCTCGAAACCATAATCCTTACATCTATTTTAATTATGTTAGTATTGTTGATTTTAAGGTTGGTGACACAGAAATGGATTTTTCAAGTGATAACTTATTAATACAATTATGATTTCCACTTTAAAATATTACCTTCGTTTGAGGGCCTAAAATTATACAATTCAAAAGATGTAAGACCGGTTTTGTCAATTTTATCAAATGTTATTCTAAAATCCTCAGCAATTTCAATAATTGCATTATGTAAGGATAAGTATTCGTTATTCTGTAAATACGCAACACATTTATGTATTACAATATTGAAATCAAAAAGGAAGTTAAATTTAATTGTGGGAAATTAAAAGAAGAACTTTTGAATGAATAAGAATTTATACGAAAATCTTTAAATGAAGTTGAAATAGAGGAAGGTCGATATTCTTCATTTATTATAGCTATTAGAGATGCTCGATGTATTTCATGCAGAGACCCAGAAACAGGGAAAAATGGATTAGACATTCTTACAACTTAACACTCCCAAAAAATGATACTTTTGAAGTAATTAAGATTTTACCATTTTTAAAAGCCCAATTCGGCAGTTGCCTAATTGGGGCTTTCCTGATTATATAAACTTCTGAAGAATTATCGATTGAAATTCATGAAAAAATGTATCGAATAAATGAGCTAATGATAAGATTAATTACTTTACAGGGAATAATATTTTTTTTTAATGTCTTTTAAAACTATGATCCACATTGGAGGAAAAATGATAAAAAGATTTCTATTAATTACAATTATAGTCATTTTTGCACAGCTTGTGCTCGCTGATGAACCAACAGAAACAGAACAAAAGCTATTAGAAAATCAAGAACAAATGCTTGTGAATCAAGAAGAGATATTACAAAGAATTGACAGCAGAAGAGGATTTAAAGATAGAAATATTCTCAATATAATGAGTATGCCAACAGCTTTTGCATTAAAAAAGAATGAATTTATTATTGGGTTAGGCTCTGTATATTATGGAATTTCTGATCATCTGCAAGTGGGAACTAATTTATTACTATTCTTACTGCAAGATAGAAATGTTCAAATTAAAACGAACTTTTATACAACATCAAAATATGCTTTTGCAACTGGTTTGAGCTTTGATCATTTTGCTTTAAAAATGTTTGAGAATGATGTAAACTACTCATTTTTATCTCCTTATGGAACCTTTTCACTATCAACTAGTGAAAAGGTTAAACTTCACTTTTCTGGTCAATATTCGATGTATTGGAACAGTGAAGAAGCGGATATCAAATATGCAGAACCAAATTGGTTTGCCCAAGGATCAAATACTTCTATTGGAATGGAGATAAGTGTATCCCACCGTACTAAGTTCGTTGGTGAATTTGCATACGATTTCACGTATGAAGGAACAAGAGTAGGAGGTGCTATCCTATGGGGATGGGAGAAACTACGATTGAAAGTTGGTTTAAATTCCTACTCATATGAGAGTGTTAATAACATCATAGTACCTTCATTTAATATATGGTGGAGATTTGATGGGCAAAATAAATAATTATTTAAAAAATTCTATTCTAAGAAAACGAAATTGAAAAATCATTAGAAGTCATTTAATTTACGATTTATAGGAGCAAAAGTATGGTTATGGAAGAGCTTGGTAAAATAATCGTGATCGGTTCTGGAAATTGGGGAACTACACTGGCAATGATATTTTCCCAAAAGAACAAAGTATATCTTTGGACGATAAATGAACAGGAAGCAAATGAGATAAATAAGACTCGTGAAGTCAAATTCCTGCCGGGCATCAAATTACCTGAAAATATAATTATTGAGAAGAAATTCTCCCGACAGATTGAGAAGAATGATATCGTTATCACTGCTATTCCTTCTCGTTTTATAGATGATCTCACAGATGAATTTATCGCGAATAAAACCGAGGAATTCATTGTTGTGAACGCTTCTAAAGGAGTTGAGCACACAACCCTCAAAACTGTTTGGGAAACTGTGATGGACAAATTACCAAAGGTGAAATTCGCTAATTTGGCGGGTCCTACAATTGCTCGTGAACTAGCCGAGGGATTACCAGCCAAAGCAATACTGGCAGCACGAGATGTTGCGCTCCTATTCCAATTACAACAAAAACTTGAGAACGATCTTTTAAAATTTGAATTCAGTAGAGATATAAAGGGTGTGGAACTTGCTTCTGCCTTAAAAGGACTTATTGCAATTGCGGTTGGAATGGCTGACGGATTAGGCTTCAAAACAAATATTTTCGGAATAATTATGACCTACGGAGTTGATGAATTCGTTACGATCATGAAATTCCTGGGTGTATATCACAAAACTGCTTACAGTATTGCCGGAATTGGTGACCTGATAACAACCTGTATTTCCGAGAATAGCCGGAACAGAAAATTCGGTAAACTTCTTGGACAAGGATATTCCACGGAGAAAGCATTGAAAGAAGTAGGTATGGTTGTAGAAGGAGTTTCCATGGCAAAAACAATTAATAAACTTGCTAAGTTCAACCTTTCTATTCCGCTCATTTCCTGTGTTACACGCATCATTTTTGAAGATGTGAAAGATGTAAAAAAAGAATTTATGAATACACTCAATTCGATATCGGGTTAGAACAGTAATTAATAATTGTTAGTTGGTAATTAATATTTTATTTTGTGATTTTCGCGTATTTAGCGGGTGAATAAAAAGGAGAAATTATGATAGCAAGATATATTGCTGTTTTTCTATATGCTGCAATGGTTATTACCATCGGGATAAAAGGTTCACGCAGAACAAAATCATTTGATGATTTCACACTTGGTGGTGGAAAAGTTGGTCCCTGGATGACTGCATTTTCTTATGGAACTGCCTATTTTTCTGCTGTACTTTTCATTGGTTTTGCCGGTAAGATCGGTTGGGCATTTGGGCTTTCCGGTTTGTGGATCGCATTGGGAAATACAATAATTGGTGTGTTTGGAGTCTGGTATTTATTAGGAGATAAAGTTAAGCAGGAAGCAATGTCTTACAATGTCCACACTATGCCGGAACTTCTGGAAGCTCGCTTTAAAAGTCCATTTTTAAAGATATTTACTTCTGCTGCAATATTTATATTTTTCATTCCTTACACAGCAGCAGTATTCATGGGACTGAGTTATCTTTTTGAATTTACTTTTAATATGCCCTATACTTATGTGCTTTTATTCATGGGTGTTTTTACTGGAATTTATTTGGTTCTTGGTGGTTATAAATCCATGGCGATGATTGATGTGATTTTCGGTATGATCATGACAATTGGTGTGATTATTCTTTTGGTTAGCACTATCCAAAAGGGCGGCGGATTACCAAACATTTTTACAGCTTTAAAAGCAATAAGTCCTAAATTGATCGCTCCGGTCGGACCTCCTGGAATTATTCCATTACTCTCTTTAATTATGCTTACTAGTGTTGCTCCTTTTGCCATGCCGCAATTATTACAAAAATTTTACGCAATAAAAGATAAAAGATCAGTAAAAATTGGAATGTTTGCTTCTTCCGCTTTTGCATTATTGGTGACAGGAGTTGCTTACTTCACTGGTGCTCTTACCAGAATCTTCTTAAATCCAACCTCCAATCCTGCAGCCTTTGAAAACAGCAAGCCGATATTTGATGCTTTGATGCCGGAAATGTTGATCACGGTAATTCCTTCAGCACTCACCGTTGTTATTTTACTACTTATCCTGGCAGCTTCGATGTCTACGCTAGCATCTTTAGTTCTTATTTCCAGCACATCTATCACTAAAGATATTTATAAGGGATTCATTAATAGAAAATCGACAGATAAGCAGCTTACTTCGCTGGTGAGAATTGGAAGTGTATTTTTTATTTTACTTTCTATGATATTGGCTTTTATGAAACCTGCTGTTATTGTTACGATACTATCAATATCCTGGGGAGCAATTGCCTCTGTTTTCTTGGGACCTTTCATTTGGGGAATTTTCAATAAGAAAGTAACTCGCTTGGGAGCAATTACCGGCTCCGTTGGCGGTCTGCTAATTTGCCTGATCCTGTTTGTTGTATGGGGTGCCAGAATGGTTCCACAAGCAGGAAGTGTAGGCATGATTGCATCTTTGGCTTTGGTGCCGGTATTTAGTTTGTTGGAAAGAAAGTGTAACTCAGACACTCCTGTCTGAGTAATATATTCAAGCAAAAAAACTCGTTCAGAAGTGAACGAGATACAGAATTAATAATAAACAGGAGAGAAAATGAAAAAGTTCTTATTCTTAATAATTGTACTATTAATGCTTACAAGTCTTTTTGGAATTAGTGAGTTTGCCTGTGTTTTTACTATGATCAATCCTTCAGCTACAGATGTTGCTTTTGGGCATGCTTCAGGTGCTGCCAATATTTGGAATACAAACCCTTTGAGTGTATGGAGTAATCCTGCCAAACTTGGTTATCATAATGGTTTTGCTTTTGGGTATTCGCATACTCCCTGGTTTAGAGATATTTTTCCCGATATGTATCATCGCTCTTCCTATATAAGTTATGGTTGGAATGGCATTGGAATTCTAATTCCCGCTCCAAGTGCGAGAAGTCATTGGGGAACATTTATGAGCTATGGGGAGCAAGACCAGTTGGATGAATTTGGCAATCTTATTAGCACTTTTGAATCCTATGACGCTTGCTCAAAATTCGCAGTGGGTATAAATACAATAGAATTCATTTCCAATTTTATTAATAATGAAAATATTCGTTCCATACAATGCTATGGAGATATTTCAATCGGATATAATTATGATAATATTATTAGTGAGTTAGTTCCTGAGGGAACCGGTGGTCTTCCACCAGGCGTGAAAGGGGCAGGAGAAACACATTCATCGGGAATTGGCTATATTGGTCGAATTAGTCCTTTCAATAAGATTAATGCAGCAGATAAATTTTATAGGTTAGATCTAACTGCAGGAATATATTATCTTAATGATGAGAGAACACAGATTACCTATATAAACGAATCACAAAGCGATAATATGCCATATGGAACTCGAAGCGCTTTGTCCGGTAAATTTTCAATTGATATTAACATCATTCCGGGAATAGATAATGACAATATAAGACCCTTTGTTAATAATCTGTTTTCAATATATTACAGTCAGGATAATGCTCAATACGGTGAAAAAGATGAATCCAATCCAAGTGTTTGGGGAGAAGGATTAGAGTTTACTTTCTTTGATATTTTTTACATTCGAAAAGGACAGTATGTTGATCGAGCAGGAGAAGTAATCGGGAAAACTGATGGTATTGGTATAAATTTTAATTATAAAGATACTATACAGTTTCAATTTAACAAAACAACATTCCCAGCCGGTGAACTACAGGATACGCAAGAAAAGACTGATTATATGATCAGAATAGATTTTCTAAAAGCATATGGATTATTCAAAACCTGATTTCAGTTTATTTGGGAAAAGGAATTAGCAACGAACAATAACAAACAAATACGAACAAAAGAAAAAATATTGTAGGGGTGATTCACGAATCACCCTTTTTTTGTATCTTTGTGGCTAAATCTTTAAATCAGCCACATTCTCCAATACAAATTCAACTTCCACAATTACTAATGGTAAATCGTGTTTTATGAATTGCAACTTAGCAAAATCCTTTTCGGTAGTTAGCAAATAATCTATTTTTTCAAGTTTAACATCAGCAGAAATTTGTTTGATAATATTTTTATTTTTGAAATCGTAATGATCGGGGAAACGGAAATGCTTTTCAAAGTTGAATCCGGCTTGATGAATTGTGTTTTCAAATGATGCAGGCAGACCGATCGCGGAAAGCAGAGCCAACTTCCCTTCAGGTTTTATTTCTTTTCCATTAATATCTGAGAGTTGTTTGATTTGGTATTCACCTTTTAATATTGGTTTATTGTATTTTTGGATTTGAGCAGGGATTTCTCCCTTTCCGTTATAAGCAATATAGTCAGAATATTTAAGTGCAGAAAGCGGTTCGCGTAAGATTCCGGCTGGTAAGACAAAACCATTTCCAATTCTACCGATCGCATTGAAAACAACAAAATCAATATCATGCTGAACTTTAAGATGCTGGAATGAATCATCTAAAATTATGTATTCCAATTCAGGATATTTCTCTTCCAGAATTTGAATTGATCTTTTACGATCTTTACCAGTGATCACGGGAATCCCAACAAGTTTTGTAGCCAGCAAATATGTTTCATCACCGGCATCTTTAGCAAAATTATAAATTTCATTTTCATCTGAGATCAGTTTATTATCGTTTTCAAATTTTCCTTTATATCCACGATGTGAAACTGCAACTTTTTTACCCTGTTTTTGCAGATGTTTTGCCAGAAAAATAGTTACAGGAGTTTTCCCGCTGCCGCCACTCACGATATTTCCCACACTGATTATTTTGCATCGAGATCTATATCCTCCTGAGTGCAACTTCCTACGAAGAATTAAAATGCAAGAATAGATAACCGATAAGGGCAAGAGTAAATATGAAAACAATGATCTTTTATAAAGATTTTTTTCTATAAAATTTTGCATACTTTACCACACATATGAAATGTAAATATTACTTAGAAACCATTTAAAGCCGACGTCCCATTCTAATCGAATGTAGGAGTCATTTTTCAATTTGAAGCTATAACCTAATCCAATGGCAAGATTAACAAAACCCTGAGTGATGATTTCATTTTTATCATTAGAATTTGATCCACCTATATTAAAATTTATTGATTCCATCTGAATGAAATCAAAACCAAAATTCCACAGTCCGAAGAATCCATGTTTAGTATTCCTTAAGAAATAAGTATTGTTGCGAGTAGCAATGCCATAAACTTTATAAGTACTAAAAGTGTCGAAAGCATGAAAATAGATGATCGCTTCTTGTAAATGTTGATTTTCTAGTTTATAGGTTGATGTTAGTCCTAAACAGATCCTTGGAGAAATGAGAGGACTGATTGAGATATATTTCTGATCAAACTTGAATTTGATGCTGTCATTTTTTACTAGAGTTTTTGTTTGAGCAGTAAGAATTTTACAAGCTAAAATAAAAGATATGATCAAAAGGAATTTAATACTTTGATTTCTCATTTTCTACCACACATAACTAAGATACAAATTGCTGATAAATATTTTCAAACCAACATCAGCAGAAAGCCTGAAGTAATTATCATTTTTTAACTTCCA
>JAYEKK010000319.1:0-1544 GCA_034660955.1 Candidatus Cloacimonadota bacterium
TTATCAAGTTTATTATTAACTTTAGTTTTAGTTATGTTAACTGTTTTAATTTTAGGATCCGGCATATTGAAAAGATGTTCATCTAAAAGAGAATTCATGATCGTATGAAGTCTTCGCGCTCCGATATCTTCCATCTTCACATTTGCCTTTGCAGCAAAATCTGCGATCTCCTCCACAGCATCTTCGTTAAATTTAAGCTTAACATTTTCTGCTTTGAACAGTGCAATATATTGTTTAGTTAAGGAATTTTTTGGATATAGTAGAATTTTATGCAGATCATCTTTAGAAAGACTGTGTAATTCTTCACGAATAGGGAAACGTCCCTGCAATTCCGGGATAAGGTCAGAAGGTTTGGAAGTAGTAAAAGCACCTGCTGCAATGAACAGAATATGGGAAGTATCAATAATTCCATATTTGGTTGGAACGTTGGAACCTTCCACGATAGGGAGGAGGTCACGCTGAACACCGCTTCGTGAAACGTCTGCTCCGGTTCTATTTTCATTCCCGGCAATTTTATCTATCTCATCGATAAATATTATTCCATTATCTTCAACACGTTTTTTAGCTTCTGTTTTTACGATTTCAGGATTCACAAGTTTTCTGGCTTCTTCTTCAATCAGAAATTTGTAAGCTTCTACAACACTAACTTTCTTCTTTTTCTCACTTCTTTTTAAAGGAATGATCCCAGCCATGATCTCACCGATAGGGAGTTCAAAACTTTCGGTTCCGGTTTGAGAGAACAGATCAATATGGGGAACTCGTCTTTCTGAAGAAATTTCCACATCTCTATTATTCAGCTCTCCAATATCAAAAAGTGTCTCCATTTTTTTACGGGTGCGTTGATATCTTTCTTCTTTTTTCTTAAGTTCTTCCTCGTTATCATTTGGATTAATCGGATTTTTTGGATACAAAATATCAATAATCCGTTTACGAGCATTAGCTTTTGCCTGAACCTGAACTCGTTTTGTCATCTCAGAGCGAACATCATTCAGTGCAACATTCATCAGTTCTCGTATCATTGATTCCACATCTCTTCCCACATAGCCAACTTCTGTAAATTTGGAAGCTTCCACTTTCATAAACGGTGCATTTGCCAGTCTGGAAAGCCTGCGTGCAATCTCTGTTTTCCCAACTCCTGTCGGTCCGATGAGGATAATATTATTCGGCATGATTTCCTGTTGTAGATCGCCTTCCACTTGCTGTCTTCGCCAGCGGTTACGCAGAGCAATTGCCACAGCACGCTTTGCTTTATCTTGTCCGATTATATATTTATCAAGTTCTTCTACAATTCTAATTGGTGTGAATTTTTCCATTATATTTCCTCGATCATAATATTATTGTTTGTATAAATGCAGATATCTGATGCGATCTTTAAAGAACGTTCTACAATTTGTGAAGAAGACAGCTTCTTATTTTCAACAAATGCTTTTGCTGCAGCAAGCGCATAATTTCCACCGGAACCGATAGCAATGATTCCTTCATCCGGTTCTAGAACATCTCCATTACCGGAAATTAAAAGCAGTGAGTTTTTATCTGCTACTATA
>JAYEKK010000320.1:0-24185 GCA_034660955.1 Candidatus Cloacimonadota bacterium
ATTAATTAAAGATTGGAAAGAATTAAGAAACAAATATACTCATTTTAAATTGGAAGATGAACTGAATTACCAAGATTTATTTGATAAATGCGAATCTGTAACTGTGTTATTTTATAAACTAGTTTTTCAGTTAATAGAATATTCAGGTCCATATACTGACTATACTAAAGACCAATATCCATTAATCGATTTTCATTTTAAGGAAATTTAAAATTATATCACTGAGATAATTTAATATTAGCATTCTTTTAAAAGACATAAAAATAAAATTTGACATCATAAGTTTTAAAATTATCTTTGTTAGTGTTCACTAACTTGTGAATTGATGGGAGGTAGCAAAGATGTTCAGCGAGAGGCAACAGCAGATAATCGAAGCAGCAATAAACTTAATTGCTGAAAAGGGAATCCAAAATCTTACTACAAAAAATTTAGCAAAGAATATTGAGATTTCTGAACCTGCTCTGTATCGTCACTTTAAAAATAAATTGGAAATATTAAAAAGTGTGTTAGATCACTTTAGCGTTAAAATGAAACCTGCTATAGAAAAGCTGAATCGATCATCAAAAGCTCTAGATAAGATCGAAAAGTTCATATTAGAACATTTAAGAATTATAAGCAGCAATCCTGATTTCGCAAAAGTAATCTTCTCTGAAGCCAACTTTCAGAATGAAGAAACTCTAATATTAAAAGTAAATAATATGATGAATAAATCTCATAAGATATTAGAAAATGTAGTACAATCAGGACAAAATATAGGCGAAATCAGAAATGATATAAGTTCATTAAGTATTGTGAGAATGATCATTGGTTCATTACGGTTATTAGTAACGCAGTGGAGTATGTCCGGTATGATCTTTAACCTTGAATTAGAAGGTAAACAACTAAGTGCCGATATTGAAAAACTAATTAAAAAGAAATAATTTTTTTTAAATTAAAAGTTAGTGTACGCTAACAATAAGGAGAGTAAAATGGAAAAACTATTAAGTAAAATGTTGAAAAAACCAATATTGGTTTTGGTAATATTACTCATTATCTCAGTCGCATTTTTTATGGTAATGAAGAAAAACAGCAGGATGGAAACGGATCTGGATAAATATATGCCGCAAGATCATCCTGCTTTTGTCTATAGTGATCAAGCGGAAGAGATATTCAATATTCAGGATGGGATCATCATTGCCATCGAAAATAAAGATGGCATTTACCAGACCGAAACTTTGCAAAAAGTAAAGGATCTAACAAAACAATTAGGCAAAATGGAAGAGATCGATAAGAGTGATGTGACCTCACTTTATACTGCAGATAATATAATTGGCACCGAAGACGGAATGGATGTGAAAGCATTTTTCAAGAAAGTTCCTACAACCCGGGAAGCTTTGAATGAAATAGCAGAAAAAGTAAGAGCAAATGAAATGATCTTTGGCAGATTAGTTTCTGAGAACGAAACAGTAACTGTGATCATTGCTGAAATTGGAGATGATGTTTTCAGTCAGGAATTTTATCATCAGATATTGGAACTTGTACACTCTTTTGAGGGACCGGAAAAACTCTATGTTGCCGGTGTTCCTATTGTAGAAGGATCGATGGCGTATTTGGGTCCGAAAGATATGAAGAAGATGGTTCCTATTGTAATGTTAGTAATCGTAATTGTTCTTTTGCTTGTAATGAAAAGTGTGAAAAATACTATTTTTACAATGCTGGTAGTTGTCTTCAGTGTTGTGTGGGCTTTTGGTTTAATGGCTGCTGTAAATATCCCGATCTATGCTGTATCCACGATGCTTCCGGTGATGCTGATCGCAATTGGAGTGGCAGATGGAATTCACCTTTACAGTCATCTCGATCTTTTCCTGCGTAAAAACCCGAATGCTACCCGCAAAGAAGCAGTTGCAGATATGCTAAAAGGAATGTGGAAGCCGGTTGTGATGACTTCCGTAACCACTTCTGTAGGATTTATTTCACTTCTTACTTCGGAAGTATTTCCCATAAAATATTTTGGTGTTTTCACTGCTTTTGGTGTGATGGCAGCAATGTTGTTTTCGTTAATTCTTATTCCGGCAGCTATTCTTATATTTGGCTTTCCCAAAAGGAAACAAAAGACGGAAGTTGATAGTAAGATAACCAAGAATCCTTTCTCATACAAATTTGCTGAAGGTGTGATCAAATATAAAGCAATAACACTTTTTCTTACAATTGCAATTGTAGCAGTTTCATTATTTGGAATTACTAAAGTCTGGATCAATTCCAGTTTTCTGGATAAATTTGAAAAAGACAGCGATATAGTTCTTACTGATAAATTTATCAACGAGAATTTCGGCGGAACGAGTAACCTAAATGTTATTTTCGAAGGAAAGGAGAATGATGTAATGAAATCTCCGGCAGCTCTACAATTGATAGATAAATTGCAGGATGATGTGGAAACCAGATTGGCTGTTGTGGGTAATTCATTTTCACTGGCAGATTATATGAAACGTATGAACAAGGTGATGCACGCCGATAAAGATGAATTTGATACCATCCCCGATTCGCAGGAACTAAATGCTCAATATCTATTGCTTTATGAAATGAGCGGCGATCCTGAGAATTTATGGAAAGTAGTGGATTATGACTTTAAAACTGCTAATATGACCATCCAACTGAAAAGCGATAATTCCAAAGCAATAAATAGTGCTATTGCTGTTGTAGAAGAATACAAAAAAGATTTTGAAAAACTTGGAATAAGTGTGAATTATGCAGGTTCCGGATATAAAGGTCTTATTTTTACTGACCTCATATTGGAAGGGCAAATAAAGAGTTTGATAATGTCACTATTTATTATAATTATTTTACTTGCA
Organism: Candidatus Cloacimonadota bacterium; assembly: GCA_034660955.1. Classification (GTDB taxonomy): domain Bacteria; phylum Cloacimonadota; class Cloacimonadia; order Cloacimonadales; family TCS61; genus Tenebribacter. Next base: position 2,829 of record JAYEKK010000320.1, read on the forward strand.
CTTATGTTTAAAAGCTTGTGGGCTGGTCTTATTGGTTCAGTTCCAATTGTTATTACAGCGGTTATTGGGTTTGGTGTTATGGGACTGCTTAATATCCCGCTAAGCACAACTACAGCACTAATCTCAAGTATTGCAATCGGTATTGGAATAGATTACGCAGTTCACTTTATCGAGCGATATAAAATCTATGCAAAAGAGACTGGCAATAAACAGAAAACAATGCAAGGAACAATGCATCATTCAGGACGCGCAATTATCTTCAATGCGATGGTTGTTATTGCAGGATTTTTAGTGCTCTTGTTTTCTGTATTCCCACCAAACAGAAGTTTGGGAGCTTTAGTTTCTTTAAATATGTTCACAAGTTTCTTGGGAACTGTAACTATTATGTATCTTTTGCTTTATAAGACGAATCTGTTTTTTGGGAAGAAGGATAAGCAATGAAAACTGTAATTTTAATAAACGGATTGGTAATTATTGCTTTGATAATTTCATTTAGTAAAGATAAAATGAAAACAAAAAAGTCGTTACTGATTGCCCTGAAAACATTGGGAAAAATTGCTCCCTCTATTTTATCTGTAATTCTGTTAATTGGAATTATGTACGGTCTTTTTTCTGACAAGATCGCTCTTTTTTTCGGTCAGGAAAACGGTATAATTGGGTTTATTACTATCGCTTTATTTGGAAGTGTGATTCATATGCCGGCTTTATTAGCATTTCCACTGGCAGGATCATTTCTGTCAGAAGGAGCTTCCATAAGTGCTGTAGCTGCATTTATCACTACTCTCACGATGATCGGAATAGTAACGCTTCCATTAGAAATTAAAACAATGGGGAAGAAATTCGCGATCTATCGTAATCTTATCAGCTTTGTTCTTGCTTTGATTATTGCTGCCTTGATGGGGGTGATATTATGAAAGAACAAATGATGAAAAAGAATCAAAAGAATAGTAAAAAAGGCTTCTTATTTTTAAGTTTAGTGATTGTGGGAACTATATTCGTTTCAATTTGGATTCCAGAAAAATCGTCTTTGATCTTACAAACATCTCTTGATTATTTTAAACAAATGGCGTTGGTATTCCCTGCAATTCTTATTCTTATGGGATTATTCACAGTTTGGATTTCCAAAGAGTTTGTAATGACTCATCTTGGTAAAAGCTCCGGTATTAAGGGAATAGCGGTGGCATTTTTTCTGGGTGCAATTCCGACCGGTCCAATATTCATAGCTTTTCCAATAGCACAAGCATTATGTAAAAAAGGTGCGAGCTACACAAATATTGTGATCTTCCTGTCTGCCTGGGCTTGTATAAAGATTCCTCAGGAACTTATGGAATTGCAATTTATGGGTGCAAAATTTATGCTCGTCAGATTAAGTATGACGATAGTTTTTATCACAATTATGGGAATGATGATTAATAAATTGATGGGTACTAAATGATAAGCAATAAACAAACACAACCAAAACAAACAAATAATAAACAAACTTTTTGTTCGTTTTTGTATGTTGCAAAAAATGGAGGAAAAATGAAAAAGTTTACAATTATTTTAATGGCAGTGTTAATTATGACTGCAATTCTATCAGCGCAGGAAATCACAGGACTTAAGATTATCGAAAATGTTTATAATCGTCCAACAGGACAAGACCAAGAAGGTGATCTAACAATGTCACTTATCAATTCCCGTGGAGATAAACGTGTGCGTGAGATCAAACAATTCTTGAAAGAGTTCGACGATATGGAAAAAAAGATAATGTTCTTTATTTCCCCTGCAGATGTACGTAATACTTCTTTTATGAATTGGAGTTACGACGAGACTGGAAAAGATGATGATCAATGGATATATTTACCTGCTCTTAAAAAAGTAAAACGTATTTCCAGCGATAGTAAAAGCGATTATTTTATGGGCTCCGATTTCACTTATGATGATCTGGGAGATCGCCAACCAACAGCGGATACACATAAATTGTTGCGCGAAGAAGCAATTGAGGGTGAAATGTGTTATGTGGTGGAATCCATTCCCAAAGAAGAAGAATATATGTATTCCAAAACAATTACCTGGATCATTAAAGATAAATGGATCGGTAAGAAAAAAGAGTTTTATGATGAAGACGAAGATATGTTGAAAACACTTACTGTGAAAGAAGTTGAAAAGATCAAAGACTATCTTGTCATTACAGTTTCTGAAATGCATAATATTCAATCTGATCATAAAACAATTATGAAATTAGAAAATGTAAAAGTAGATACCGGAGTTTCCGATAATAAATTCACCGAACGTATGATGAAAAGAGGAATATAGCAAGACTTGAGTTAACAAGAGCGTAGCGAGAGTTGACTTAAGAATTGCGAAAATTAGTTGAATGTATCAAGACTTGAGTTCGTAAGAGCGAAGCGAAAACGGACTTAAGAATTGCGGGGTATCATTCTTAACTCAATGCTACGCTTTGAGAATGTGAAATTTGAAATGATAAATGTAAAATGAACGAAAAATAAATTTGTCATCTTCGACCTGATCGGAGATCCATTACAATAAGATCATGGATTCCCACTTCCGTGAGAGTGACAAATGATTTTTCGAGTCGTAAGGACAAAGGACGATGACTTAAGAATTGCGGAGTATCGTTCTTAACTCAACGCTCCGCTGTTAAGTCAAGTCCGATATAAAATTGGAGGAAAAAATGAAACGAAAAATAATAATTTTATTGCTGCTGTTAACTGCAGCATTAATACTGAATGCCCAAATAATCCATCACGGATTTGTGAGAACATATCTGGGAGCACTAACAGATCAAGATGGGGAGTATTCGGTTTTGCAAAACACTTTTGACTGGAAACTGGATTACGGAAAAGGCGATGTTGCACTTTATGTTAATCCTGTGTTTAATTATAATGCATTAAACAATAATTTAGACATTACACTTCGTCAGGCATATATGGATATCTATTTTGCTAATTTTGATCTGCGGATTGGTAAACAGCAAATAATTTGGGGAAAAGCAGATGGAGTTTTTATCACGGATGTGGTCTCACCTCGTGATCTTTCTGAATTTATTCTACCTGAATTTGAAGAGATACGGATTGGGACAAATGCTGTCAAATTTGATTATTACCTCGGAAATTCTACTTTTGAAGCAGTTTGGATCCCCACTTTTGAATCCACTGTGCTACCAGAGGAAAACTCAATCTGGGCTCCCAAAATGCCTGATTTTCCAATGCCGGTAAATTATGATTATCATAACGCAAAAGTAGAAAATAAGCTTTCCGAAAGTGAAATAGCTTTTAAATATTCTTACCTGGGAAGTGCGATCGATTTTGAATTGATGGCAGCTTATATGTGGGATGATAATCCGGCGATGCACATATTTGCACAACCAGATTCAACTATCCTCATCAAACCGGAATATCACAGATTACCGTTAGTTGGAGCAAGTTTCAGTAAAGCAGTAGCTGGAGCAGTTATACGTGGGGGAGGTGCATATTATTTCGAGAAGAGATTAGCCACAGAAGATCTATCTGTAAATGGTGTAAGAGAAAAAGATTATGCGCATTATCTTATTGGTTATGATCACAACTGGTTTGGAATTAATGTAAGTTTCCAATTTATCCAGGAATATATTCTGGATTACGAAGAAGATATACGTAATGATGAATTCTCAAACACGATGACTTTTCTGGTTACAGAAGATTTCTTAAGAGAAACATTACGACTGGAATTCTTCACCTATTACGGAATCAATAATGAAGATGCACTTCTTCGTCCGAAAATTACTTATGATCTTGCCGATGGATTTGAAGTTCAGTTGGGAGCAAATATCTTTGTAGGTGAAGAAGGTAATTTTGGACAATATGACGAAAACGATATGCTGTTTATAAAAGTGAGGTATGATTTTTAATGAAGATTAGCAACATATCTTGTTCCCAAGTCTTTACTTGAGGAAAAGTGTTGAAATGTATTTGCCTGTTCTTCAAAATTCCTCAATCGTGAATCTATATCTGCTTGAAATTCTTCATCTGTAAAATCAGGATTTATAGTTAATATCCAAATTTTGCAGGGTGCCTTTCCGCATTCTTTACAAGATTGTAAATTCTTTAATATCGTGCATTCATAAATGGGGTAGAAATCTTAAAAATTATAATACAACTTAACCTTAATTTTAGTATTTGCATAAGAGAATTCATCCGGCTCAGCATCTTTTGGATACCATGAAAATCCTGAATGGTGATGCACCGCTAATCCGAAATTATTATACTCAAATGCAGGACCAACAATAATACCGTAGTCTATACCGCTTCGATTATCAATATCTTCATAATCGATAAATCCGGTATTAAAACCAAAATAACCACCTAATTGAAATTGAATGAAATTATCGGGATAATGCCCGAGCCAGATTGTTCCAATACCAAGACGTTTTGCTTCTTGCTTAGGCAAACCAATAACATCAAACATTCCCATCTCATAATCACAATATGCACCTGCTTGAAAAAGATTCGACAATTTATAGTAATAAAACCCTTCAAATATTGTTGCTGAAGTCTGGTCAATCCATAAATTATAGGGATCACCAACCCAGATATCAGTAATCTGATATTGAAATCCATAAGAAATTCCAGCAATATGCTTTTTCTCTTGAGATATCGCAGCATTAGGAAATATAAATAACAAGGTTAAGAAAATGAAGAAGATTTTTGTTTTCATAAGATAAGCTCCTTTTTAATTTTTTTTTCATTACTATTTTAAATGTTGATGAGACTATTAGATATTATGAAAATATAAGCCAAATCTTTTTTAATTGTCCCTTAAGAATTTTCCTTCTTGACGCAGGATTTAGATATTTTAATTTTATTAATATTATAAATTTGATCTAGATAAAGGAGTATGTTGAAAATATCATTTAGTTTCTTAAAAAGCATGATATTGAGCCATTCATGCAATTGCTATACTCCATTACCATATTTAATGAAAGGAGATGGGTAAATGGAACATCCAAAAGTGTCAGATAATCGTAGTGAAAAGATCATTTTCTTGAGTCATTGTTGTTTGAATCAGAATGCGAAAGTACGTGGAATCGCAAGTTATCCGGGAGCGATAACTCCATTGATAAGTATGTTGTTAGAAGAAGGGATTGGAATAATTCAAATGCCTTGTCCTGAAATGATTTATCTGGGAAATATGCGGTGGGGTCAAGTTAAGGATCAGTATAATAATCCGATGTTCAAAAGACATTGTAAGCGCATAGTAGAAACAGTTATCGACCAGGCAGAAAATTATATCCAATGCGGTTATCAAATTGTTGGGTTTGTAATGATGGATGGCAGTCCTGTATGTGGTTTAAATCGAACCCCGCGACCTAAAGATCCCAATGTATTATGGGGTGGGATGACGTGGTATATCCCTGAGTCAGAATATCTTATTGGGAAAGGAATTTATTCGGAAATTTTACAAGAAGAGGTTAAAAAGCGTGGATTTGAGAATTTACCTTTCGTAGCTTCACCAGAATTTGACAAAGTTGGAAAATTAGATCAGGCATTAGATGCAATTAAGGCACTCATAATGGTAGAGCAATGATATGAATCTATTATAGTTATCTAACCAGATTATCATTGTATGCTAGTACAGACTGTTCCTCAAAATTCTTCAATCGCGAATCGATATCTGCCTGAAATTCTTCATCTGAAAGATCGGGATCTCGCGTTGAAAACCAAAGCTCACATGGTGCTTCACCACATTCCTTACAAGAAGAAAATCCTTTTTGCACAGCACATTCATAAATAGGACAAAGAATCTTACCATAAAATTTAGCCCAGGCAACCTTTCCTGCCAGTTCGTTACAACCATCACAATCAGTTTTGTATGCTTTACAATCGGTTGAGCAGTTTACGCCGCATTTGCTAAGATCTTTCATAATAAATGAAATAAAAATTTGTGAGTGTTGATGTCAAATATTTCTTAGCAAAACGAAAAACGAATATTATTTTTCTTGACGTAATAATCCTATTTGGGTATTTGAGTACCAGAATAAATAAAGAGGTTGGTAATGAGTAGTTTGCTTAATGTATCGGAAAGTGCTTTTTTAGCATTACACGGGATGGTCATATTAGCTAAAGTAGCTCCAGCAAAGGTGAGAGTTAAAGTAATTGCTTCTGAATTAAAAGCATCTGAAGCACATCTCGCAAAGGTTTTCCAACGTTTACAAAAAAGCGGTTTAATTAATTCTACTCGAGGACCAGCAGGCGGATACAGCTTAATCAATTCTCCCGATGAGATCTCTTTTTTAGATATTTATGAGGCTATTGAATCAAAAGTTAATATGGATATCTGTCCCTTTGGAAAATTAGATTGTATGTACGATTCTTGCTTTTTTGATAGTTCAATAAGTGTGATGGCACAAAAAATTTATGATACTTTTGCGAATCTCAAATTATCAGATTATCTAAAAAAAGCAGAAAACTAAGATCGTTTGCTGAGGCAAGCCAACTCTTAAAAGGAGAGAAACTATGAAAATTAGAAATTACAAAAACTTGGAAATTGCAGAAACACCACACGGCATTAATGCGTATAAACTTTATGATACTGATCATGCACTGATCATGCACCTTCACTTAAAAGCAGGGGAGAGCTTAAAACCTCATATTACACCTGTAGATGTTGCTTTCTATATTTTAGAAGGGATTCCCACGATTTTGGTTGGAGAAGAGAAGATTGACGTTACAAAAGATGATATTGTTGAAAGCCCCAAAGATATCGTGCATTGCATTTATAATGACACTGAAGAAGATGTACGTGTTTTGGTTATGAAGCTTCCTAAACCGACAACGAAAACTATTATGGTGTAATTTGGAGTGCAATAACCGTGTTATTGCTTTTTAGAGCAATCGTTGCTTTTAAAATATCACGGATTTTTTACTCCAAAAAGGTAGGAAATTATGAAATATTTCGATGAAAATTCAACTCTATTGGAGATAGTAGAAAAATATCCTGAAACCATTCCGGTTTTTACATCTAACGGATTTTCTCAAATGGATGATGCAGAACAGCGTGATAAATTTGCTAAATCAATTTCACTTAAAATGGCTTTAATGTTGAAGCAACTCGATGTTAGGATTTTTTCGAATCTGCTTATCGAAGCCATTGAACAGAAAAACACAAATATTGACGCTACTCTAGTTGCTACAACAAAAGTAGATGATGTAGAAGCTTTGAATATTGTAGGATTACTGCCTTGTCCGGTTCGGATTCCACTGTTAGAGCAATTCAATAATTTTGTAAAAGAGTATTCTACTTCTCATGATGTTATAATTAATCACGAGTTGAAAGCTGCTTCAATGGGATTAGATTGGGTGGAGAACAACATCAAAGGTGTAACCGACGCCAAAGATCTTCCTGATCTATTTATCTCTGCCGGATTTGATATGTTCTTCGATGAAGAGATGATCGGAAAATTTAAAAGAAATGGTGTTTTTGAAGATACAACAAAATTAGACAGATTCAACACACTTTTTGATGAAATAAACTTAAAAGATCCTAAAGGGCATTATGCCATGATCGGTGTTGTTCCTGCTGTATTTCTGATCAATAAAAAAGAGTTGGATGGAAGGGAAGTTCCAAAAAGTTGGAAAGATATATTGAAACCGGAATTTGAAAAACGTGTTTCTCTTCCTGTAGGAGATTTTGATCTATTCAATGGAATACTACTCAACATTCACAAACATTATGGTGATGAAGGTGTTAAGAAATTGGGACGCAGTCTTTTAGAATCTATGCATCCTTCTCAAATGGTGAAAAGTGATAGGAAAAAGGAGAATAAACCAATTGTAACTATCATGCCTTACTTTTTTACAAAAATGGTAAAAGATGGTGGACCGATGGTTGCTGTTTGGCCGGAAGATGGTGCAATTGTAAGCCCGATTTTCATGCTTTCCAAAAAAGAAAAAATAGAAAAGCTGCAACCTGTAATTGATTTCTTTGCATCTGTAGAAGTAGGTAAAATTCTTTCTCACAGCGGTCTTTTCCCTAGTGTTCATCCCGATCTTGATAATCATATTCCTGCCCAAAATAAGTTTATGTGGTTAAATTGGGATTATATTTACAGCCATAACATCAGTAAATTGATCAAACATTGCGAAAAACTTTTTGAAGATTCGATAACGTAATGACATTAATTTATCATCCTGAGTTTGGCTTTAGCCAAGTATCGAAGGATAGTGTGATAAAATGCAATTTTATTGTGTTCTTAAAAGTTTGCATTCATTGTTACACTTCGATACGAAACTAAAGTTTCTACTCAGTGTGACGGTAAATCTTTTGTGACCTTCCGTATCTTTTAATGAGAGTAAGATCGGAAGAACGCTTCAGAAGGAAAACGAGGAGTAAAATATGAATCTTGTAACGGTATCAGGACCTCCCTCATCAGGGAAAACTTCAGTAATTCTTAAGACGATAGAATCTCTTAAAAAAAGAGGTTTAAAAGTTGCTGTAGCTAAATTTGACTGTCTTTATACTGATGATGATCTGCTCTATAAAAAAGCTGGAATCCCGGTAAAAAAAGGACTCTCTGGAGCACTCTGCCCGGATCATTACTTTGTGAGTAATGTAGAAGAGATCACTAAATGGGGAGTGGATAATAAATTTGATATTCTAATCAGTGAATCTGCTGGATTATGCAACCGATGTTCACCTTACATAAAAGGTATCAAAGCTATTTGCGTGATTGATAATCTGAGTGGAATTAATACTCCAAAAAAAATCGGCCCTATGCTTAAATCTGCTGATATAGTAGTAATTACTAAAGGCGATATTGTGTCTCAAGCGGAACGTGAAGTTTTTGCCAGTCGCGTGAATACAGTAAATCCTGCTGCTGCAATTATGCATATAAACGGTCTTACCGGTCAGGGGAGTTTTGAGTTAAGTACAATGTTATACGATGAGAGCATGCATATAGTTTCACTGAAGGGTAAAGAATTACGTTTTCCAATGCCTGCCGCTCTTTGTTCATATTGTCTCGGTGAAACCAGAATTGGAGAGAGTTATCAAATGGGTAATGTGCGCAAAATGAAGATCGAAGATTGAGAGGAAGATCATGGAAAAAAGTGAATTAATAAAGAAAAAAATATCCGAACTTTTATCTGATTTTCCGTTCCTTTCTGCATTTTTTAATGATAATGGATTGGAAATTGAGGGAAAGGAAGAGCTTACTCTTCCTGAATATTTTGCTACATTTGATGAAGATGAGATTGAAGATAGAGCAATTGATGCAGAGAATATGATATTCCAGATGGGTGAATTTATTAAACAGATGATCGCCTTTTTAGGTAAAAATGAAGATATTGTAAAAACTGTATCGATCTTACCTGGAACGGATAAATCGGGGAATGCTGAGAAGTTTGATGAACTGGTGATAAAACAAGGTGAGATCATCTCTATTGTAGGACCTACCGGTTCCGGGAAGAGTAGATTATTAGGAGACATCGAATGGGTAGCTCAGAGTGATACTCCAACCTCTCGCAAGATTCTTATCAATAATGCTGTTCCCGATAAAAAATGGCGATTCTCTTCATCTGATAAACTTGTAGCGCAGCTTTCCCAAAACATGAATTTCGTAATGGATTTATCTGTTTATGAATTTGTGGAATTGCATGCAGAAAGCCGTTTGGTAGAGAACAAAGAAACTGTCATTAAAAGGATTATTGATAAAGCTAATGATCTTGCCGGAGAGAAATTTTCTCCAAATACTCCGATCACAAGTTTGAGTGGTGGACAAAGCCGTGCTCTAATGATCGCCGATACTGCTATTCTCAGTAAATCTCCCATTATCCTGATCGATGAAATTGAAAATGCAGGAATTGATAGAAAACGTGCTCTAAGGCTTTTAATTTCGGAAGATAAAATTGTATTAATGGCAACTCACGATCCCATCCTGGCTTTAATGGGTGATAGGCGGATCGTAATTAAAAATGGTGGGATCTATAAAGTTATTGAAACAACTGATCAAGAAAGAGAAATTTTAAGTGAATTGGAAAAATTGGATAAAACCCTTCTGTCTTATCGCACGAAGTTGAGATCAGGTGAAATCATAGAAAAAATATAAACCGCTAAGGCGGAAAGACGCAAAGAAAAAAATAAACAACCACAGAGAGCACTGAGAACACGAAGAAGAAAGTGGAATTCAGTACTTCTTCAATTTGTGAAAATTAGTGCTAATTCGTGGTTTAAAAATAAGGAGAGAATTATGCATGATGGATGTGCAGGAAGTTTTGAAAATGGAAAACAGGTTGTAGATAAAGTTAGACAAATGGGTTTTTCAGAGCAACCCATGCCAATGCCTTTGGATATTGATTGTGTGGAATGTGAAAATACTTTTGAAATGGAAACTTTTGAAAGCAAATGTCCACATTGTGAAATGGTTTACGGTGTTGTTCCCTGTCACGCATTTGATCCGGCAAATGTTCAAGCAGCAGGAATAGAATATTAATAAACTAAAAAATCATGTCCTATTTGGCTAAAAGTTTGTCTTCTTAACCGAAATAGCAAGATTGAATTCCCAAGACTAACTTGGGAATAAGATAAAAAATTAAATAAGTTTTACAAAAAAAATAAAGAAGAATCGTTTGCAAAAGCAAGCCGATTCACAAAAGGAGTAAGCAAAATGAGTATGTTTTGTTTTCAATGTCAGGAAACGGCAAAAAATGAGGGTTGTACAATTGCAGGAGTATGCGGCAAAAAAGCTGATACAGCAAACCTGCAAGATTTATTGATCTATGTTTTAAGAGGAATCTCAATCTATGGTGAAAAAGCAAAAGAACTTGGTGAACAGGAAAAGAAAGCAGGATTGTTCATTGCTCAATCACTTTTTTCTACAATTACAAATGCTAATTTCGATAATGACCGATTTATTGAACAGATCAAAGAAGGATTGAAAATCAGAAATGAACTAAAAAAGAAATATGGCAATAAGAATGAAGGTAAAATTCATGATTCTGCTGTTTGGTTTTCTGATGACGTGGAAGAATTTCACAAAAAAGCTGCTGAAGTTGGAGTCCTTTCCCAGAAAGATGAAGATGTTCGCTCTTTGAGAGAACTTCTAATCATTGGTCTCAAGGGTCTTGCCGCTTATGCAGATCATGCTGCTATGCTAAATTTTGAGGATGAAAAAATTTATGCATTTATTATGGAAGCTCTGGTTTCCACAACCAAAGATTTGAGCGTAGATGAAATGGTGGCAATGGTAATGAAATGTGGAGAATTTTCCGTAAACACAATGGCACTTCTTGATAAAGCAAATACCGAAACTTACGGTAATCCGGAAATGACAAAAGTTAATCTCGGTGTTCGTAACAATCCAGCAATTCTTATTTCCGGTCATGACCTTAAAGATATGGAAGAACTTCTTATACAGACAGAAGGAACAGGCATAGATATTTATACTCACGGTGAAATGTTACCGGCAAATTATTATCCTGCATTCAAAAAGTATGAACATTTTGTAGGAAATTACGGTAATGCCTGGTGGGAACAAAATAAAGAATTCGTTACATTTAATGGTCCAATCCTTATGACTACAAACTGTATCACCCCGGTTAAAGATGCTTATAAAAATAGGATATTTACAACCGGAATGACTGGTTATCCAGAAATTGTACATATTCCGGATAGAGAGGATGGAAAAGCAAAAGATTTTTCTGGAATTATTGAATTGGCAAAAACTCTTCCTGCACCAACTGAAATTGAAACAGGTGAACTCATCGGTGGTTTTGCTCATAATCAGGTTATTGAACTTGCAGATAAAGTAGTGAATGCTGTAAAATCAGGTGCAATAAAACGTTTTGTAGTGATGGCAGGTTGTGATGGACGTCAAAAAGGAAGAAACTATTATACTGACGTTGCAGAACAACTTCCCAAAGATACAATTATTATGACAGCCGGCTGTGCAAAATATCGTTATAACAAACTTAATCTTGGTGACATCGGTGGGATTCCACGAGTTCTGGATGCAGGACAATGTAATGATAGTTATTCATTGGCAGTAATTGCTCTTAAACTGAAAGAAGTTTTTGAACTCGATGATATTAATGATCTACCTATTTCATACGATATTGCCTGGTATGAACAAAAAGCTGTAGCTGTGCTTTTGGCACTTCTATTCCTTGGCGTTAAAGGAATCAGATTAGGGCCAACGCTTCCTGCTTTCTTATCACCGAATGTAGTAAAAGTTCTGGTAGATAATTTTGACATTAAGCCAATCGGAACTGTTGAGGAAGATATAGAAGCAATGATGGCGGGGAAGTAGTTTTTCAGCCATTGGCATTTAGCAATCAGCAGTTAGCTTTTTCAGACTTGACTTGAAAGCGTAGCTCTGAGTAAGAATGAAAAAAACAAAGAACATTCATTAAGGGGCAGTTTTTTAGCTGCCCTTTTTATTCCTGAAATTTCGGGAATAAAAAAATGATATATAAGAATTTATGAATGAGCTAAAAATTAAGCACAAAGGCACGAAGACACAAAGGAACGCTAAGAGAAAATAAACGTAGGGGCAGAACATTGTTCTGCCCTTATAAACAAATTAAATAATTTTAGTGGAGGAAACATGAAATTTAAAATAGATGAAGAATTATGTATTGGTTGCGGAGCGTGTGAAGGAAGCTGTCCGGAGGTATTTGAATTGGTTGATGATATATCTCAAGTGAAGCTAAGTCCAGTTCCGGAGGAATTGCAAGAAGGTGCTTTAGAAGCGGAAGAAAATTGTCCGGTTCAAGCTATTTCACACAAATAGAAAAAACGGAATAACCAGTTATAAGTGTAGCTTAAAAGTTACCTATTTTTATTTAGCACACTTCAAAATAATTTTATTTGACATGGTGAAATATATGGTTAAGTTTATTATTAAATAATTTAAAATATAGGAGAAAAAGATGCTAGGAACAAATTTGAAGCACATTAAAAGTGTTGAGGAATTCAACGAAGTTATTGAGAGTAATGAAAACGTGATGATCAGTTGTGGTAGAATGGGTCCAATGTGTCTTCCAGTTTATGATGTAATGGAAAACTTGGAAGGAAAATATGACCATGTAAAATTTTACGATATGGATTTTGATGCTCCACATGCTCACGTTATTAGAAATCATGAATTATCTGCTGGATTTATGGGACTTCCATTTACCTTCTATTTCAAAAATGGAAAAGCTGTGAAAGCAACAACCAGTATTCAGAATAAAAAGCAGATCAAAACAATTATAGAGGAGCATTTGGTTTGATAATTTAACTTCCGAATGTGTCCCGAATACTTTCGGGAATCTTCGGAATGTTGAACTCTTAGTAGAAAAATATTTTTTACCAAACAATAGGAAGACCTTACGGGCATTCCTATGTCTTATCAATTTAAGGAAATATTATGAATGCAGAACATTATGATGTAATAATTTTGGGAGCTGGAGCTGCAGGGCTTACAGCAGGTATTTATCTCGCTCGTGCAAACCTGAAAACAATGATAATCAATGAAGGCTCGATTGGTGGGCAAATGGTTCTTACGCACGCTGTGGCAAATTACCCCGGAGTTTTAGAAGCAAGCGGCAGAGATATTTCGCTAATCATGAAGAAACAGGCAAAAGAGTTTGGTTGCAAAATAGAATCTAATGTTGAAGTAACCAAACTTGATCTTGCTTCTAAAAAGAAAATGATAGAGATTGATGATGATGAAGTTTTTACTTCTGACGTTGTGATCATAGCAACCGGCGGGAAACCGAGAAAGTTAGGTGCAAAAAACGAAGATAAATTCAAAGGTTTTGGCATTTCATATTGTGCCACTTGCGATGGAGATTTTTATACTGATAAAGATGTGATAGTTGTAGGTGGTGGAAATTCTGCTTTAGAAGAAGCTGTTTCTCTTACAAAATGGGTAAGATCTATCACAATAGTACATCAATTCGATAATTTCCAGGCAACCGATCATGCTATTGAACAAGCAGAAAAGAATGACAAAATATCTTTTATTTTAAAGTCAGAAATTACAGAATATTTGGGTGAACAGCAAGTTGAAGGAGTGAAAATTCAGAATCAAAAAAATGGTGAATTCAGTGAATTGAAAACCGATGGTGTTTTTGTTTATGTCGGTTACATTCCGAATACAGATAAATTCAAAGATTTATTAGAACTAAGTAAAAGAGAAGAGATAATAACCGATGAAAATATGCAAACGAATATTGATGGTGTTTTTGCTGCCGGTGATGTGCGTATCAAGAAAATCAGGCAGATCACAACAGCAGTTTCAGACGGTACAATTGCAGCCTTAAATGCAATAGAATATCTTCAAAAGTAAATTTTAGAAAAGGCGGAATATCCGCCTTTTCTTATAGTTTGTTAATGAGAATGAGTATCAAAAATGAGTTCTGCATAATTAGGACTTTTTGTACTCCTGAATAATCTGCCTGTTTTTCATACGATGGATATTAGCTTAAACAGGAGATTCTTCGTGAGAATTTCTTTGAAGATTTCCTCAGAAAGACGAGATTTTCATATAATACAGAACTCATAGTATCAAACGCAAAAGGAGGAACAGATGATAATTTTAGCCAAAACAAAAATTAGTATTGCATTAAAAGAGCATCCTGAACTAAAAAAAGTTTTAATGAGTATGTCTCCAAAATTCAGCAAATTAGAGAACACTAAAATATTTGGAATCGTTTCTAAATGGGCAACTTTTAATGATGTTGCAAAAGTAGGCAAGATCTCAATTTGTGAATTGTTACATACCTTAAATAATGAAATTGGAAATGAAGATAAATTATATCTATCATTCCCTGAATGCATAAAGGAATTAGAAAAGGAAACAAAATCTGTTAAACCTCAATGGGTTGATAAGATAAAGCAGCTTGTTATTTTTGATGTTAGAGATCTGGATAGTTTCTTCCTTCCACAAATAATTGAGAAACAAAGAAAACTGAAAAAGGATCAAGCTTTGCAGGTGATTAACGATTTTGATCCTGTTCCTTTAAAAAGAATGTTAGAAGAAAATGGTGATACTTTCTATTCAGAAGAATTAAAAAATGGAGAATTCCATCTATTCATTAAATATAAAAAAGCAGAAAAATTAACCAACGAGAATTGGAAAGATAATATTGAACAATTTGAAGAGATCAATGCTATAGGAATGAAAGAAGATCCGTTTGAAATGATAGTTAAAAAAGCTCAATCATTAGAGCAAGGTGAAGGTTTTGTGCTAAAGCAGATGTTTGAACCTATTCCACTTATCAATATGCTTACTGGAATGGGATTTGAGTATTTCACCGAGCAAAAAGAAACTTTTAGATTTCTTATCTACTTTTTTAAAACAGTTACTAAAGATGACGAATCAAAAAAACAAACAGATAAAGTTTCCGTGATTATCCAATCGGCAACTCCCATAACCTATCCAATTATTATGAAAATGTTGCAATCAAAACGATTGATGGATAAAATAGAAATTAAAGAATTAAAAGTTTGGGAAGAAACAGAAAAACACATGGCTTGGGTTATGAATAAAAAAGCTGATATTACTTTTTCTGCAGTAGCAGCAGCAGCAAAATTGTATCTTTCGGGAGTGGATATAAAAATGTATTCCATAAATATTTGGGATAATTTTCACCTGCTTACGCGTGGTTATGATGCAAAAAACTTTGCAGATCTTAAAGGTCACAAAATCCATGTTCCTCTTTTTAAACAAGCTCCACCGATGGTGATGACTAAACATCTTATTGAGGCGAACGGATATAATACCGATGACTTTGAGTTTACTTTTGGAGACCCATTTGGACGTCCGGAAGAGATTAAAAACGATTTTATAGCAGAAAAAAGCGATACAGTTTTATTGCGTGAACCGGAAGCAAGTTATGCGATGTATAATGCAAAAAATGCTTATGAATCAATATCCTACAGTAAGCTTTGGAAAGAAGACGGCAATAAAATTGGTAATATCCCAAATGCTGGATTGATCTTTAAAGGTGACTTTTTAAGAGAGCATCCAGATGTTGCAAAAATATTTGTAGAAGAATTAGAAAAAGCCACAGAATGGGTTGTAGAAAATAAGAAAGCAGCAGCAGAGATGGCATTTGATATAATGAAGCATAAGCCTGAGGAAGTTGAACTCTTCTTAAACAGAGCACATTTTGAACATGTGAAATCAGATAAGATATTAGATGAGATCGTGCATTATTTACAAGTGTTAAATGACGGTGAAAAGTATACAAAAAATAACTTAAAAGGCTTATTTCAAGTAAACTTTAGCGAATTGCTAAATTAAGGGCATTAAATTATTTGACATAGTGTAATATTTAGTTATATTAATAATAAAAAAAAGAAAAATAAAAATGGAATCGATTGCAAAAGTAAGACGATTCTTATAAGGAGAGGAAATGGAACATTTAACAAAAGAAACTTTTCAGAAGAAAGTTTTTAATTTTGAGAAAAACAAAGATTGGAAATTTGAAGGAGAAAATCCTTGTATTATCGACTTTTATGCAGATTGGTGTGCTCCATGTAAACAAGTTGCACCGGTTTTAGAAGAACTTGCAAAAGAGTATGAAGGCAAATTGGATATATATAAAATTGATACTGAAGATCAACAAGAACTTGCTGCTGCTTTTGGTATTCGCAGTATTCCATCAATATTATTTTGCCCAAAAGATGATAAACCTCAAATGTCTATGGGTGCATTACCTAGAGAATCATTTGTTACAGCAATCAAAGACGTTCTTAAAGTAGTTTAGATTTTACAATAATTATTTTAAGGATAAGGCAAAATGAAAAACGTTGTAGTTTTTAGTACACCAACTTGTTCATGGTGTAGAAAATTAAAGAGCTATCTCAAAGAAAATAAGATCCGATTTAAAGATGTCGATGTTTCCAGAGATCAAAGAGCAGCCCGGGATATGGTACGTAAGACAGGGCAGCAGGGTGTTCCTCAAATGTGGATAAATAATAGACCGATAGTTGGATTCGATAAAAATAAGATAGACAGAATATTAAACATTAGATAACCATTTAAGAGAGGTAAAGAAAATGAAAAAGATAATGATAATTTTATCCGTTTTAATGCTTAGTTTACCATTAATTACAGCAGAAAAAACTGATATTAAACCGGAACATTTAAATTTAGAAACATTTAAGGAAAAAGTGTTCGATTTTGAAAATAATAAAGAATGGAATTATAAGGGCGAACTTCCTGCTATCATAGATTTTTATGCTGACTGGTGCGGACCCTGCAAACGAGTTGCACCGATCATGGAAGAACTGGCAATTGAATATGAAGGGAAAGTAAATATCTATAAGATTGATACGGAAGATCAAAAGCAATTGGCTGGAATGTTCGGCATTCGCAGTATTCCTTCAATTCTTTTTATCCCGGTAGATGCACAACCTCAGATGACTACAGGTGCTTTACCTAAAGAAAATTTTGTACAAATGATCGAGGAAATTTTTAAAGTTAAATAAGGATCTTTGTAAATAATATAACTGTTTAAATTAACAAAAACCGACCAGCTTAATGAGCGGGTCGGTTTTTTTATTAATGTATAATTTATTTAAACTTCTGGTTACCAAGTCTCAGCTTGGTAACTTTAATTATGTATCCAAACTGGGGTTTGGATACAAGAATGTTATATTTTATGCAATTTCATTCTTTTTTTGTAAGTAATAATCTTATGATAATCATTATTACAATTGTTACCAGTCCCCATTTTAACCAAGAGGAAATAGTTAACAAATAAATTAGATTTTGACTGACTTTTGGTAAGAAATTCATCAAAACAAGAGTTGTAATATTTTCAATATAATCAAGAAACATAGAGACAAAAGGTAATAAAATCAAATATTCTAATTTGGTTTTTTTGATATTTTTCTTTTCAAAGATGTAGGCAACCAGAAGAGCAAGAAAAAGTGAATACACTATTGGGAAAACCGTATCAATTATAGTGAATTTGTATGAATAATAATTTTTCCCTTCTTGTGAAATGTTGTTAAAAAAATTATTTGCAGAATCTGCGGAATAGAAAAAACTTATATCTAAAGTCGCTGAAACATTAGCAATTTTAGAAAACAAGTTATTACTAAAACCCAAAACAATTTCACCAATTAATGTTAAAAAAAGAAAAATTAATACTATTTTACCATTAGAATTTTTCTTGATAGTGTTAATTAGTTCATTAATAAAAATCATTTGAGTAACAATTAATCAAGTTTCCAATTTACTAAACATTGAATTAAAACAAATAAGCTCAGCGAGATGCTGAGCTTAACATCAAATTTTTGTTTCTTCTATTTTGGTTCGTTGATAACCAATTCTGCATAATAACCGTCTTCAATTCGTTCCATTTTATACCCACGGCTTTTAAACATGTGCTGCATAATGTGATTTGTTGCCATAACATTTGCATAGATCTTTTGAATTCCTCTTTTCATGGCAATTTCTTGAATGTAATCTGTAAATTTATTTCCAAGTCCCAGGTTATGCCATGGATCAGCAATAACAATTGCATATTCAGCAGTTTCATTATATTGATCTGCGATCAAACGAACTACACCAGCCATTTTCTTTCTGCCGTCTTCTTCAACTTCGGCAATAATGGCAATTTCACGATCATAATCAATTTGAGTATAACGAATTAATTCTTCGTGGGAAATATCCTTTATCAATTGGAAAAAACGGAAGCGTTGAGTTCTCTCTGAGAAATTTGAGAACATCTCTTTTTCCATCATTTCATCCTCTGGTTTGATAGCTCTAAGAATTACTTTCTGTCCGTTTTTCATTGTGTGTTTGATAGTGAATTCAGATGGATATGGTGAGATTACCATATGCTTGCAGCATTTATCCTTAACTCCTATTACAGTTTTATCCAACAAAACTTTCGCATCTAAAACAACTCCTCCACGTTCATCAACTCCAAAAGGATTAATATCAATTTCGAGTATTTGCGGGAAATCCATTAACAAGTAGGCAAATTTATAAAGCAGGAATTGGATAGAAGAAATATTTGCACCCGGCATTCCTCGATATCCCTTAATAAGTTCATAAATTTTTGTATCTTCAATAATCCTCATAGCAAGTGCCATATTAAGTGGTGGAAGGCCTACAGTGGTATCTTTGAATATTTCTACGGCAACTCCACCCATTCCGAATACAATAGTGGGTCCGAAGATCGGATCTTTTTTACAACCGATGATCAATTCATACTTTCTTTTCATCATCTGCTCTACGAAAATTCCTCTAATGTCAGCATCAGGAACTTTTTCGGTGGAAGATTTCATGATCTTGTTGTATGCAACTTTAGCTTCTTCCTTATTTTGAATATTCAAGATCACTCCGCCAACATCTGTTTTATGCAGAATATCGGGAGAGGCGATCTTCATCACAAGCGGATAGCCAAATTCTTCTGACATTGCAATAGCTTCGGTTTCTGTCTTTGCAAGTCCGTTTTTAATAACCGGAATCTGATAATTATTTAGAAACTGTTTTGCTTCAAATTCCGTCATCACTGTTCTGTTATCTTTCAAAACGTGATTAATAAGTTTTTGATTTATGCTTTTTCCAGGTTGGAATTCATGTGGAATTTGAGAAGGGGTTTCATGCAGAATTTCCAAATTTCTGGAATAATCATACATCAGCATGAAACACTTTACAGCATTTTCCGGAGTTTGATAGACTGGAATATTGTTTGCTTCCAAAACTTTCTGTCCTTCCACTATATCATCAGCACCCATCCATGATGCCAAAACAGTTTTCTTACAATTTTTAGAAATGGCAGCAAGTTGCACAGCAATTTCCTTGGAATCGGTCATTGATTGTGGAGTTAGAATTACTAAAATTCCATCCACATTTCTATCTTTTGCACAGAGTTCAACCGCTTTTGCATATTGCTCAGGTCCAGCATCTCCAAGTACATCGACAGGATTTCCCTTACTCCAATGAGCAGATAGATGTTTATTCAATTCACTAATAGTCTCATCAGATAATTTTGCAAGTTTGCCACCTTTGGCAATAAGAGTATCTGTGGCGATCACTCCCGGACCTCCGGCATTAGTAACAATTGTAAGTCTCTTATTAACTGGCTTGGGCTGCATTGCCAAAGATTTAGCGATGTTAAAAAGTTCTTCAATTGTATCAACTCTGATAACTCCGGCTCTTTTAAAAGCAGCATCAAAAACAAAATCATTTCCAGCAAGGCTTCCAGTGTGAGACATTGCAGCCTGTGCACCTTCAGTACTTTTCCCGGCTTTCAGTACAATGATCGGTTTATTACGTGCAAAAGCTCTTGCTGCACTGAGGAAGCTTCTGGCATCGGTAAGTGATTCCATATAAATTACAATACTGTTAGTATGCGGATCACTTCCAAAATAATCTATCAGATCATGAAAGCTAACATCCATCATCGAACCAATAGAAACAAAATTACTAAACCCCACATTCTGCTTTATTGACCAGTCAAGAATTGCAGTACAAAGAGCACCACTTTGAGAAATAAGAGCGATCTTACCAGGTAATGCCATTTTATTGGCAAAACTGGCATTGAATTTGATAGAAGGGTTAATAAATCCTAGGCAGTTCGGTCCGATTAGTCTTATCTCATATTTTCGGATAGTTTCAGCGATCTGTCTCATTAATTCTTTACCTTCTTCACCTGCTTCGGCAAAACCGGCAGAAATTAATAATATTCCGGAAACTCCTACTTTTCCACATCTCTCTACAATTTCAGGAACTGATTTTGCAGGTGTGGCAATTATTGCCAGGTCGATCTTATCAGGTACATCATCCAAACTGGGATATGCTTTTACACCAAGAACGTTAGTCCTTTTGGGATTTATAGGATATACAATTCCATCGAATCCCGAACCGATTATATTCTTCATCAAGGCATATCCAACACTTTCCTTTTTTGTGGTAGCTCCGATAATTGCTACTACTTTCGGATTAAATAATTTGTTTAATTTCTTTGAACTCATTTTTTATTCCTTATTTTTTATTTAATAATTATCATATTCTGAAATTCTAAACCTTCAAGGTTTTGCAAAACCTTGAAGGTTTGCTAGATTGATTTCCAATATTTTTTTAGAAGTTGCATAGCCAAAGCTTTGCGCCCTTCATACTCGTAGAATATCTGGATCATTGAATCGGTGTTTCTTTCTTCAAATCTCATTTTATTACCGTTTATTCCATCTAAAAAATTATAAAGACATCTTGGAAAAATTTCGATATTATAACCACCTTCAAGGGTTGCAAACACATTTTTAAAATTTGCCGAGATCATCTTTCCCACATTATAAAATGAATTCGCCGATAAACGAAGCCCTAATAGAAGATCATATTGATGAGAATCAAAACCAACGGAAATTCCTACA
>JAYEKK010000321.1:0-6999 GCA_034660955.1 Candidatus Cloacimonadota bacterium
GGAGAATACACTTGTATTATGTCCTAAATGTGTAGATGTAGATAAAGTTATGGAAGCCTGGAAAAATTATGTGAAGGATATTCCTGAACTTAAAGAACAATATAGCGAGCTATTTGAAGATGAAGAAGAAAAGTCTGTTGAATAGAAATTTATAAATTATATTTGAAAATATTAGGAGAATAAATGTATAACAAGGTTGATGTAAAAGAGAAAACATCCACTCTGGAAAAGAGAATAAGAGATTTTTGGGTTAAAAATAATATAGCATCTAAAAGCGAAACTAATCGTGATAACGCTGAGAAATTTGTATTTTTTGAAGGTCCACCTACAGCTAATGGGATGCCGGGAATTCATCACGTAATCGCCAGAACACTTAAAGATTCGGTTTGCCGTTACAAAACAATGAAAGGATTTCAGGTCAAAAGAAAAGCTGGTTGGGATACTCACGGACTTCCGGTAGAGATCGAAGTAGAAAAACAGCTTAAGCTTAAAGATAAAAAAGAAGTTGAAGCGTATGGACTGGAGAAGTTCAATACTAAATGCAGACACTCGGTATTTACCTATGAAAAAGAGTGGCGTGAAATGACCAAAAAAATGGGTTATTGGATCGATCTTGATGATCCGTACATCACACTTGAAAATGATTACATCGAGACTGTATGGTGGATTTTGAATGATTTCTTCAAGAAAGGATTAATCTACAAAGGGCATAAGATCGTGCCGTATTGTCCAAGTTGCGGAACTCCGCTTTCCAGCCATGAAGTAGCGCAGGGTTACAAAGAGACAGAAGATCCTTCTGTGTTTGTTAAATTCAAACTGAAAGATGAAGAGAATACATATTTTCTTGCTTGGACAACAACACCATGGACGCTGATCTCTAATGTTGCATTGGTTATGCATCCCGATGCTAAATATGTTAAGATCAAATTGGAAGAAGAGCACTTAATTTTAGCAAAAGCAAGATTAGAAATAATTGATGAAGAATATAAAATAGTTAAAGAATATTTGGGAAGCGAACTTGAACACACTGAGTACGAGCAGCTTTTTCCATTTATCAAACCTAAAGAAAAAGCCTTTTATATAGGACTTGCAGATTACGTGACAATGGATGATGGAACTGGTGTTGTTCATACTGCTCCCGCTTTTGGACAGGATGATTATGACCTGGGGAAGAAGTATGGATTACCTATCATCCAACCTGTGGATGGTGCTGGAAAATTCAATGAAAAGATCACTGACTGGGCTGGAATATTTGTTAAAGATGCTGATAAAGGCATAATCAGGAATTTGAAGGATCGTAAACTTCTCTATAAAAGAAAGCAGATAACTCACAGTTATCCTTTCTGCTGGCGTTGTGACAGTCCGCTCATCTATTATGCGCGTTCAAGCTGGTACATCAAAACAAGTGAGTACAAACAGCAGATGATAGATAATAATAATAAGATCAACTGGTTTCCTGATTTTGTGGGAGAGAAACGTTTTGGTGAGTGGTTGGAAAATAATATCGATTGGGCGATATCTCGAGATAGATTCTGGGGAACTCCTCTCAATGTTTGGGTTTGCAAAGAATGCGGTAAACTTGAAAGTGCCGGCTCGATAAAAGAATTACTTAAGAAAGGAAAAATGAAGGATGGCAAAGCCGTTCCTGAAGATATAGAATTACACCGTCCGTATGTTGATGATATTGAGTTTAAATGTGAATGCGGTGGTAAGATGAAAAGAACTCCCGAAGTTATCGACTGCTGGTTCGATAGCGGTGCAATGCCGTTTGCACAATGGCACTATCCTTTTGAGAATAAAGATAGATTCTTTGAAGAACTTTTCCCAGCAGATTTCATTAGTGAAGGTATCGATCAAACACGTGGTTGGTTCTATTCTTTATTGGCAATATCTACATTATTAACCGGAAAAACTTCCTACAAAAATGTTTTGGTTAATGATCTTATCCTTGATAAAAAAGGACAGAAAATGAGCAAGAGTAAAGGCAATTCTGTTGATCCGATGAAGCTGATGGAAGAATATGGTGCAGATGCAATCCGCTGGTATTTGCTGGCTGTAAGCCCACCTTGGATTCCAACTAAATTTGATGAGAAGGGAGTTGTTGAGATTGTAAATAAATTCTTCGGAACATTAAAGAACGTTTATTCATTCTACGTAACTTATGCAAATATAGATAATTTCGATGCTTCAAAATATAAGTTTGACGAAAATAAAATTATAGAAATTGATAAATGGATCATCTCAAAATTGAATAATTTAATCGAAGTTGTTACTAACAACAACGATAAATATAATTCTACAAAGAGTGTTCGTGCTATCCAGGATTTTGTGATAGATGACTTAAGTAATTGGTATGTACGTCGCTGCAGAAGAAGATATTGGGAGATGGAACTTTCCGATAATAAAAAGGAAGCCTATCTTACTTTGTATCATGTGCTGGTAGAAGTTTGTAAACTCATTGCTCCGGTTGCTCCATATCTTTCTGAGGAAATTTATAGGAATCTTACCGGGAAAGAAAGTGTGCATTTAGATGATTATCCAAGCGTGAATAAGAATGTGATCTATTCCAAACTGGAAGAGGAAATGGATTCTGTTATTAAACTTGTTTCTCTTGGAAGAGCTGCTCGTAATACATGTCAAATAAAGGTTAGGCAAACTCTTGGTGCGCTTTATGTTCCAGAAAAATATAAGCCGCTCATTGCCAGAATGGAAGATCTGATAAAAGAAGAGATCAATGTGAAAGAGATCAAGTATATTGCAGATAAAGATAATTTTGTTACGTATGAATTTAAGGCGAATTTTAAGGTGATGGGTCCAAAATATGGTAAGCACGTCAAACGCATTGTTTCTGCCTTGGAACAAATGGATGCGAATCATATCGTGGAGATGCTTCATAAAAACAATGAATATTATTTAGAGATGGATGGAAGCACCTTTAAACTTACCGAAGAGGATCTGAATATTTCTATAAAAGATAAAGAAGGATTTGTTTTTGAATCTTATAATCAGGAATTATTTGTAGCTTTAGATACAAATTTGAATGAAGAGCTTGTTGAAGAAGGATTAGCACGTGAGCTTGTTGCCAAGATTCAGAATACACGTAAAGATAAGGGAATGGATATCATGGATCGCATCAAGATCTTCTATGTTGGGAATGACAAGATACAAAATGTTTTCTCTAAATTCGCTGAATACATAAAAGCAGAAACATTATCTGATTCTTTCCATTGCTGTAAAGGTGAAAAAGAAGATATGATTAAATGGGATATTAATGGCAATGAAGTTTTTATGACGGTTGAGAAAGTGTAAAACGAGATTACAGAAAAGATAAGACAGGATAATAAGATTTACAGGATGTATTTTGTAAATAGTTGAAATTAAAACAAAATAATCATAAAATTCAGCGTTAATCAGCGTTGAATGAAAGGAGAAAAATAATGGCAAAGATCAAACCTTTTTTGGGAGTAAGACCTGCATCAGATAAGATTTTAGATGTAGCATCTCCTCCATACGATGTATTAAATTCAGCAGAAGCAAGAAAAGAAGTAAAAGATAAACCGAACAGCTTTCTTCATGTTGTAAAACCGGAAGTTGATCTTCCTGAAGATATCGATCTTTATAGTGAAGAGGTATATCAGAAAGGTAGAGAGAATCTTTATAAAATGTTAAATAATGGTATTCTTATTCAGGATGAGAAACCTTGTTTTTATCTCTATCGTCTGATCATGGGGAATGTTGATCAAATCGGTTTGGTGGCGGGAGCTTCCATCGAAGATTACGAGAACGGGATTATTAAGAAACATGAGCATACAAGAGCTGTGAAAGAAGCTGATAGGATTAAGCATGTTGATACCTTGAATGCAAATACAGGTCCGGTCTTTCTCACATATCGTGCTCGCAAAGATATTAATGAAATCGTTGAAGATATCATTAAAGAAAATCCACTTTACGATATTGAAACTGAAGACGGGATCAAACATATTTTTTGGAAGATCGATCAGCAAAATGATATCGAAAAGATCTTAAATATATTTTCTGATATTGATTTTCTTTATGTTGCCGACGGACATCATCGTTCCGCTTCCGGAACAAAAGTAGGGCAGAGCCGTAGAGAAGCAAATCCTAACCACACAGGTGAAGAAGAGTATAATTATTTCCTCTCGGTTATTTTCCCGGATAATCAACTTTACATTATGGATTATAATAGGGTTGTGAAAGATATGTATGGAAATTCTGTTGAAGATTTTTTGGCAAAAGTTGCAGAGAAATTCGATGTTAAAGTTCATAGTACAACAGAAGGTTATAGCCCTAATAAATTGCATAATTTTGGAATGTATCTAAATGGTTCATGGTACAATCTCACTGCAAAAGAAGGCACATTTAATGAGGGTGATCCGGTTAGATCTCTTGATGTTGCTATTCTGCAGGATAATTTACTAAATCCTATTTTAGGGATTGGTGATCCAAGAAAAGATAAACGTATTGATTTTGTTGGTGGGATTCGTGGTTTGGAGGAACTATCAAGACGTGTTGATAAAGGTGAAGCTGTTGCTTTCAGTATGTTCCCAACTTCTATTGAACAACTTATGGCTATTGCTGATGCAGATGAAGTGATGCCGCCAAAATCAACCTGGTTTGAACCAAAACTTCGCTCAGGTGTGATCACGCATTTATTGGATTAATTTGAAACCACGAATTAGCACAAATTAGCACGAATATGAGAACTAAAGAAATTCTTTATCCTGATATTTCATACAAAATTATTTTAGAACTGAAAATAGTCGATAAAATAACAAATATCCATAGAGCACAGGTTTTAAATTATTTAAAAGCAACTGGTTTAAAACTGGCAATAATCGTAAATTTTAAAAACCAAAGTTTAGAGTATGAACGAATGGTTTTGTGAATTTGTGGAAATTCGAATTAATTCGTGGTAAAGAGAAAAGAATAGCAGGTCGTATCATTTTGATGCGACCAAATATTTCGGTTCAATCTAAAAAATTGAACCTGCAATGATTAATAGGAAAAAATGAAGAAATTTGCGATATTAAGTTTAGGTTGTTCTAAGAATCTCGTTGATAGTGAAGTGTTTGCTTTTATCACAGAATCAGCAGGTTATGAATTAACTGATGAACTTAAAGAAGCTGAGGTGATCATTGTGAATACTTGCGGATTTATTCTGGACGCAAAAGAAGAATCGATTTCAACGATTCTTGAAGCAGCTGATTTTAAAACTTCTGGAATATGTAAAAAACTTATAGTCACAGGATGTCTGGTAAAACGATATTTTGAGGATATAAAAGCTTCATTTCCAGAGATCGATGAAGTGATCCAATTAAAAGATTTCAGTGCTTTTAAGAAAGTTTTCGAAGTAAGTGCTACAGAAGACAGAAAACTGCTCACACTTCCTCATTTTGCCTATCTGCGTGTAAGTGACGGTTGCAATAATCATTGCTCATATTGTGCAATACCTGCAATTAGGGGTCATCTGAAAAGTGTACCAATAGAAAAATTGGTAGCCAGCACAGAATCTCTAGTAGCTAAAGGTGTTCGTGAGATAATTCTCACAGCTCAAGATACAGCACAGTATGGTGTTGATATTTATGGAGAGCAGAAACTTCCTGAATTATTACAAAAACTTAATGCTATAAAAGATTTGGCTTGGATAAGAATTCTATATCTTCATCCTGCTCACATTAGTTCTGAAATGATTGAAATGATTGCAAAACTGCCAAAAGTTTGTAAATATTTTGAAATTCCCATTCAGCACATTAATAATGAAATTCTTAGAAGTATGAACAGAACGGTAACTAAAGAAAGAATAATTGAAATAATTGGTGAAATTCGCTTCAAGATTCCTCATGCAGTGATTCGAACAACTCTTATAACTGGATATCCTGATGAGACAGAAGAAAGATTTGAAGAGTTAAAAGATTTTGTAAAGGAAATGAAATTTGAACGACTTGGTGCCTTTGCATATTCCCGAGAAGAAGATACACCAGCTTTTGATCTTGAGCCTCAAGTTTCAGAAGAAATTGCTGAGCATAGAAAAGATGAGCTTATGCAGATCCAGCAGGAGATTTCTGAAGAATTCCTTGCAGGTTTGGTTGGAAAAAAGATAAATGTAATTATTGATAGAAAAAGTAGTGAAGAAGGTTTTTTCTTTGAAGGAAGAAGCTATTTTGATTCACCTGAAATTGATGGTGTTGTTTTCATCACTGAAGGTAAAGCCGCAATTGGTGATATTGTCGAAGTTGAGATCATTGATGCCTGGGAATATGATTTGATTGGAATTATAATTTGAGTATTTCAAGAATTGTTGAAATAAAAAGATGAATATCCAATATCTAACACGGAATGATCATTTAGGAAGGATAAAAAATGCAGGTTGTTTCATTCTGATGCAACTGAGATGTTTCTATTTAATCAGATTCAAACTAAAAAGTTTTGCATTGCATTTTATGATAAGATGATAGTTGAAAACGAGCACGAATACATAAAGATTAAATATTAGAATCTATCTATTATCTGATTTAGAGATAACAAGTTCGTGCTTATTCGTGTTAATTCGTGGTTAAAAAGGAGGATAGATGAATAAAAAAATAGCCTTAACCGGTATTAAACCAACCGGTCTTCCACATATAGGTAATTATTTTGGAATGTACATACCGGCACTCGAACTGGCAAAAGAATTTGATACAAGATATTTCATTGCAGATTATCATGCATTGAATTCAATAAAAGATCCGCAAAAAATAAAGGAGCTATCATACGAAGTTGCTGCAACCTGGCTCGCCTGTGGTTTAGATCCCCAAAAATCGATTTTGTATAAACAATCTGCAGTTCAGGGAACTTTTGAACTTACTACATTTCTTATGGCATTCACTTCCAAAGGATTGATGAACCGTGCACATTCCTACAAAGCTATGGTACAAAGTAATAGCGGGAATAGTAAAGATCCCGATGATGGTGTGAATATGGGACTTTTCACTTATCCCG
>JAYEKK010000322.1:0-24104 GCA_034660955.1 Candidatus Cloacimonadota bacterium
CCAGTGATATTAGCAGCAATATTATCTCACACAAAAAAAACTTATAACCCAATAAACACAACTGATTTTTATAATATGATCTTGTTATTATTTGGAACTGTTCTTATAATAAGAAACATATTATCAATCAATTTCTTTGTTGATAATATAGAATCTTTCTTTATTTACACCGGATTTGTCTTATACTTTGGGTTACATATTCTTGCGAGTAATACTGTATCAATAAATTTCCGGTATTATTGGTTTTTTGCACAATATGCAACATTGATCAGTCTAATATATTGGATAGGGAGCGTATTTTTTATATGGAAAATCAAATCCAAGCATTTGTTTTAATCTCTTCTATTGCCTTAGCTCTTTTTGTTTTGATTGGAGTTTATCTAATTATTCGATTAAAATTAAATGATATTCTACTTAAAAGATCAGAAGAGAAACTAAAGAACTTCAATGAAACTCTTCAATATATGGTTGCGGAAAAAACTGAAAAATTGCAACTATCAGAAAAAAAATTCCGTAATCTATACGAACTTAATAAAGAAGTTCTAGAAAACTCACCTGCCGGTATCATTAAATTGAATCGTAAACACGAAATTGATTTTTTAAATCAGGAAAGTTTGTTGTTATTATCACCTGATAATGCTACAAATAATTTTCTTGGGCAATTAATATCAAAAATTCCGCAATTTAATCGAGCTGGTTGGGCAAGTCTTTTTAATCAAATAAAAAAAGGTAATGAAATAGAAGGTGAAGAGACATTTTTTAAACAGTCTAATAAAGCTATCGTCAAGATTAAAGGAGTTCCTGTTTTTGAGGAAGGGATATACTCTGGAGCAGTACTTCTTCTAAATGACAATACTGAAAGTATTATGGCAGAAGAAAAATTAAGGCGAAGCTTTACGATGCTACAAAAAGCTACTGAAGATATTATTCAAGCAATGTCTTTCACATCTGAGATCAGAGACCCTTATACTGCCGGTCATCAAAAAAAAGTATGTGAACTGGCTGTAGCTATCGGTAAAGAGATGAATATCACAGAAGAACAATTACAAGGAGTAAAATTTGCTGCGATGATCCACGATATCGGTAAAATATCCGTTCCATCAGACATCTTATCAAAACCCGGAAAGATCGGAAAAACTGAATTTGAAGTTGTAAAAGGACATAGCCAAACTGGATATGAACTTCTTGATAAGATCAACTTCCCGTGGCCAATTTCGGATATTGTTCACCAGCATCATGAGAAATTGGATGGAAGTGGATATCCGAACGGTCTCAAAGATGATGATATCCTTCTTGAAGCAAAAATTATTTCAGTTGCAGATACCGTGGAGGCAATGACAGCACATCGACCTTATCGAGCTGCTTTAGGAATTGATAAAGCCATGGAAGAAATCACTACTAACAAAGGCAAATTTTTCGATTCTAATGTCGTTGATGCATGTGTTGACATTTTTAGCAATGGCTTCCAATTTTCTGAATAATAAAGGACTTTTTTTTTGACAAATAGGATAATAGTATTTATAATTTTGTTAATAATAATTAGCACATTCTGTTATGCACTAAATGTTCCTTATTCTGATAATCCAGTGTATTCAGGGCAAAATCTAATTAGTAATTTCCTTTGCAGCATTCCACCCGATTCATCCAGTATTCTACTCGAAACAAACTGTTGGGTATGGCATGATAACGAAAATCTATACTTTTCATGGGAAGCAAAAACAGACCATAATTTCATAATTGGAAAGTATTCTTCTTATGATGTTTCTGCACAGGCAGATCAACTTTGCGTACAAATAATCACTGATCAAATAAATTATTATGCTTATGGATTTATAGCGTTCCCTCTTGAAAATAGATCGGATTTTGTACGTTCTACTTCACACTTTTTGGATTATGATTGGAACAGCAACTACGAATATTTATCAACTAATCTGAATTCTAAATGGATTGTTGTAATGAAAATCCCTTTTAAAGATCTGCGATTTAATGGAAAACCACCTTATAATTGGAAAATAATTCTATCTCGTTTTTTAAAAAATGATGATAAATACTATACTGCCCCATTCCTAACAACTCAGATGGGAAAGGATTATTTTAGAAACGCAATAGACATTACGATTAACAAAGAAATCCGTAGAGATAGAAATTTTTATTTACGACCATTTTCTATTGTAAAATCTGATCTGATAGAAAATGATACAAAATTTAATTATGAAAGTTTTGGTCTTGATCTTTCAATTAAACCCACCACATCTTCAAAACTGAAATTCACTTATAATCCTGATTTCTCAGATGTACCAATTGACGATGAAACAAACAATTTTAATTCTAAATATGCTTCATTTTACTCAGAAAATAGATATTTTTTTATAAAAGATTTCAATGTTTTGGGTGTAAGTTCAACAACATTCTATTCACGTCAGATCGTGCAGCCGGATTATGCAGTAAAATTCACAGGAAGTTCCGGTAACCTGACTTACGGAATACTTTCTTCCAAAGTAAAACAGGTAGCTGACGAAAATGGAATTATTATTGATTCCAAAGATATTTATAATATTATTGCAGTAAAACCATCAACAGAAAATTTCAGTTTTCAATTCACACTTCTTAATCGAATGAACAAAGATTATCATAATGAAGTTCTTCACTTAAAACCAAATTGGGAATTTAAAAAAGATCAATATCTCTGGTTCGATGCTAACCTTTCAACTAAAAAGACCATTGAAGATGTTACCGGTAATGGTTATTATGGAATTGCAGGATATAGTTATAAAGAGGATGATTTTAATTTCACCCTGAGTGCAAAACAGATGAGTAAAGATTATGCAGTTGATATGGGAAAGATCTATGAAGATGATTATTACGGTTGGAATCTTTATTCATCTTTAAGGAGAGAATTTAATAATGAACTTCTTCGTTCGATCACATCAAATATCAATGCCAGCGAAGAAATTGATAATCACACCAGTAAACTGTTAGAACGTTACGCATTCTTTGCTCTAAATTTGAATTCCAATTACAATCTAAATTTCAAACTTAATTATAAATCTGTAAAGGAACTGTATTCAGAAAAATATTTTGATAAATACCAGATTAGTTATCAAATCACATGGAATAGATCAAATTTGCTTAGAACATTTGTCGGTTTCACTTACATAAATGATATTATTTATGATCTTAATAATGACTACAAAGGTTACTACCTTCAATCAGGATTAAGCGGTATTATTGATAAATACATTAGTTATACGATAACTGCTGATAATGTAAAATATCATGATGTTCCTGAAGTGGATTATGTTGATGACAATTACTGGCTTGCAAATATGGATATATCTCTCAGTCTTTCTAATGATCTTAATCTTACAAGTGGTATTCGTTTCAATAATTATGAATATAATGATTACTCACAGCATATAGGATTGTTTTCCAATTTTCGGTGGCAGTTTAAGAAACGCAGCTATATTTATCTGGGGTATAACTCTGCAAATAATGAAATAAATGATGTTAATGAATATAGCCATCGGCAAGTTTATCTAAAAATATCTTATTCCTTTTAAATAATGAATTCTTATATATAGAATACATTTTATTCTACTAACTTGGATTTTGTATTATTTAACTTTATAAAACTTGTTATTGTTGTTAAGTTACATTAATTTGCTTATAATATACAAAATCAAAAAACATTTGACATACAATTCCTGTTTTTAAAAACCTGCTTTCAAATAGGATCTTTGGGGGAGCATAATTAATTATGAAATTTAAAACCGAGATTGATATTGCAATTAACAAATTTATTGGAAAAAAAGGTACTTTGATTCCACTTCTACAAAATGCTCAAGATATCGAAGGATATTTATCAAAAAAAGTAATGAGTTACATTTCGGAAAAAACAGGGATCAAGCTTGCACACATTTACGGTGTTGCAACATTTTATACAATGTTCAGATTAAAAGCACAAGGGAAGCACATCATTCGAGTTTGTAAAGGAACTGCCTGTCATGTTTCCGATGCGAATTCCATTATGAATGAAATCAATAACTTGTTAGGTTTATCAGGAGAAGAAGATACAACTAAAGATAAAAAATTCACAGTTATGCCTGTTGCCTGTCTTGGTTGTTGTAGTCTTGCCCCTGTTATTATGGTCGATGATAATACATATGGCAAATTAACTCCCGATTCAATTGGGAAAATATTAAAGAAGTATGAATAGGGGGATAATTTGAGTTTAGTAATAAAAGTTGGTTTAGCAAGCTGCGGATTAGCGGCTGGTGCTGGTGAAGTTTATGAAACTATACTAAAACATGTTAAGAAGAATGGTATCGATGCTACAGTAAAAAAGACAGCTTGTATCGGAATGTGTTTTGTTGAGCCCCTTGTAGAAATTTACGAAGAAGAGAAAAAATCTATCACATACGGTGATGTTACTTCGGAGAATGTTGGGAATATTATTGATGCATTTTCTAAAGGTAAACCTATCGAAGAAAATGTGATAATGTCAAACATTCTTAAGGGAAGTGAAAATAAAACCTATAAGAAACAAAAGAGAATAGTCCTGCGTAATTGTGGTATCATCGATCCTGTTTCAATTGATGATTATTTAGCAACCGAAGGTTACAAAGCTCTTGAAAAATCTGTAAAAGATATAAGCCGTGAGAATATTATTAATGAAATCAAGAATTCAGGTCTTCGCGGGCGTGGTGGAGCTGGTTTCCCAACGGGACTGAAATGGGAATTTGCTTATAATGCAAAAAGCGAAAAAAAATACATTGTTTGTAATGCTGATGAAGGAGACCCAGGTGCATTTATGGATAGAAGTGTCTTGGAAGGTGATCCTCACAGCGTGATCGAAGGAATGATCATCGGAGCTTATGCTATTGGTGCTGATGAAGGCTACATATATTGCCGTGCAGAATATCCACTCGCCATTAAACATCTTGAAATTGCAATCGAACAGGCTACTGAAAAAGGATATATAGGAAATAAAATTTTTGGAACTGACTTCAATTTTGATCTTCATATTAAAGAAGGAGCCGGTGCATTTGTTTGTGGTGAAGAGACTGCCTTAATGGCATCTATCGAAGGTAAACGTGGAATGCCAACTATCAGACCTCCATTCCCTGCACAATCTGGTCTTTGGGGAAAACCCACAAATATAAATAACGTAGAAACTTTTGCAAATATTGCCTGGATTATATTAAATGGTGCAAATGAATATGCAAAATATGGAACAGAAAAAAGCAAAGGGACCAAAGTATTTGCCCTGGCTGGAAAGATAAAGAACAGTGGGCTTATTGAAGTTCCAATGGGAATGCCGCTAAAAGATGTGATCTATGATGTTGGTGGCGGAATGAAAACCGAGAAACCGTTTAAAGGAGTACAATTAGGTGGACCTTCCGGTGGTTGCCTTCCCGCAGAACTTTTAGACACAATTGTAGATTACGATTCGATAAATAAAACCGGTGCGATAATGGGTTCCGGTGGTATGGTAGTGATGGATACTTCCAGTTGTATGGTAGACATTGCCAAATTCTTCCTGAATTTTACTCAAAATGAATCTTGTGGTAAATGCACATTCTGCAGGATCGGGACAAAACGTATGCTTGAAATTCTTACAAGAATAACTGAGGGCAAAGGTAAAATGGAAGATCTCGATACTCTTGAAGAACTTTCGCAAAACATAATTAAAGGTTCTTTGTGTGGGCTGGGACAAACTGCTCCAAATCCGGTTTTAACTACTTTAAAATATTTCAGAGAAGAATATATCGCACATATCAAAGATAAAACCTGTCCTGCTGGAGTCTGCACCGCTCTTCTAAAATATGAAGTAATTGAAGATAAATGTATTGGGTGTACTGTTTGTGCAATGAAGTGTCCGGTAAATTGTATTTCCGGTGAGCGAAAGCAAGTTCACAATATAGATCAGGATGCATGTATTAAATGCGGTGCTTGTTATGATGCATGTAAATTTGATGCTATCAAAAAAGGATAATTGATATGATAACTATAAAAATAAATGGAAAAGAAGTAAAAACTGAAAAAGGCATCAAAATACTGGATGTGGCAAAAGAGAATGGAATAGAGATCCCAACACTCTGCCACGACCAAGAATTATCACCTTATGGTTCATGCTGGGTTTGCGCTGTTAAAATAAAAGATAGAAAGGGTTTTGTAACCGCTTGTGGAACTGAAGCATTAGATGGGATGGAAATTGAAACAGATTCCGAAGAAGTTCATAAAGCTCGTAAAATGGCTCTGGAACTCCTGCTTTCAGACCATTACGCAGATTGTGAAGCGCCTTGTAAAATTGCCTGCCCAGATCAAGTTGATATCCAAAGCTACGTTTCATTGATAGCAAACGGTCGGCATCAGGAGGCGGTAAAAGTGATTAAAGAGACATTACCCATGCCACTTTCTATTGGAAGAGTATGTCCTGCTTTTTGTGAAGAAGAATGCCGTAGATCTATCGTTGATGAACCAATTGCAATACGTCAATTAAAGAGACATGCCGCCGATTTTGATATATTCAATAAGTCACAATACGTTCCTAAAAAAGCTCCGAACAATGGAAAAAATATCGCAATAGTTGGTGCTGGACCATCCGGTCTAACTTGCGGGTATTATCTTTCTAATAAAGGTTATAATGTGACTGTTTTTGAGTCAGCACCAAAAGCTGGTGGATGGCTAAGATATGGTATCCCAGAATACAGACTTCCCAAGAAAATCCTGGATAAAGAAATCAAATTAATGTGTAAGAACGGCATGAAAATTAAATACAATTCCCAATTTGGAAAAGATATTACTCTATCTGAATTGAATGAAAAATATGATGCTGTTTTCCTTGCTATCGGTGCACAAAATGCTGTCCCAATGAGAGTGAAAGGGAGCAATCTTGAAGGATGTTTTCTCGGTGTTGATTTCTTAAGAAATTATATGTTGGGAAAGAAGATCAAGCTTGAAAAGAAAGTAGCCGTTATTGGTGGTGGAAATACCGCGATCGATTGTGCTCGTACTGCTGCCAGAATGGGAGCAAACGTTACTCTTGTCTATCGTCGTACAAGAAAAGAAATGCCTGCTGAAGCTTATGAAGTAGATGCTGCTGAAGAAGAAGGAATTAAATTCCATTTTCTTACTAATCCGGTGGAAAATCTTGGGAAAAAGGGAAAACTCAAAGCTATTAAAATGGAAAAAATGAAACTTGGTGAACCAGATAATAGCGGAAGGAGAAGACCGGAACCAACAGGTGATTTTTTTAAAGAAGAGTATGGAACTGTGATCGCAGCAATTTCTCAAAAACCAGAAGTTGCATTTGTAACTAAAAAAGCAAATCAGATCAAAGGTAAGGAGTTACAATTAACAAAATGGGATACTGTTGTAGCTAACGAAGAAACACAATTTACTGGTCTTGGTAAGATCTTTGCCGGTGGTGATTTCCGTAGAGGACCAGCAACTGCAATTGAAGCTATCGCAGATGGTAGAAAAGCTGCGGAGGCAATTGATAGATTTCTGAATAACCAACCTATGATCGACCCGATTAAACTATTTGATTCCAAAAAAGAGAAAAAATTAGAAGATATTGATCCTAAAGAATTTGAACAATATGAAGAAATTCCACGTTTTAAAATTCCTGAACTGGATCCAAAAGTTAGAGCTTCTAACTTCAAAGAAGTTGAAACCGGTTTTGAAGAAGAAGATGCACGCGCCGAAGCTGATCGCTGCCTGGAATGTGGATGTAATGTAAACGAATCTTGTGATCTCCGTAAATACGCAACTGAATATAAAATTGAAGTTGATTTGTTTATGGGTGACAAGAACAAACATCCTATTGATGATAGCCATCCATTCATACGTCGTGACGCAAACAAATGTATCAACTGTGGACGTTGTGTGAGAATTTGTGCTGAAGTCCAAGGACCTGGCGTATTGGGTTATATCTATCGAGGATTTACAACTTATGTGGCACCTGAATTTGGGGAAAGTCTTTCTAAAACAAACTGCGAGATTTGTGGTAAATGTATCGATGTATGTCCTGTAGGAGCTTTACTTCCAAAAAATTCAAATACAAAACTTAATCCACATCTAAGTGAAAAAATAACTCAAAATTGTGGTCTTTGTGGAACAGGATGTAATATTGAAATAAGCGTTCAAGATAACCATGTTACAATTGTCGAGCCTGCAGATGGAGAAACTTTTAATCAGAGAGACCTGTGCTTTGATGGTAAATTTGGCTGGCAGATATTTGAAGATGAAGACAGAATCACGCATCCATTCGAAAGAGAAAATGATCATTGGCTTCCAATAAAAAATATAGACACAGCCGCAAAGATGATCCAAGAAAAATTGCAGAAGGCTGAATCTAAAATGGTCTACATTTCTCCAACTTCATCAATTGAAGAAGCACTCTTAATACAGCATATAGCAAAAAAGATAGGTTCACAAATATCTTCTCTCTCTATTTATAAAAGTTTCGTTGATAAGCTTACGGATACAAATCTTTATACAAAAACATATGATGATCTTGAACATGCTGAGTGTATCGTTTTAATCGGTAAAATGAGCAAAGTTCATAAAACCATTGCTCGCAGATTACAGAGAAATGGTGCAAAATTGATATTGATAACAAAAGAGATTAGCGACTTCAACAATTTTGCTGATGAACTACACAATGATGATCCGATTATTAAAACACTGGAAAAAATTCTACAATATAATATTGAATTAGTTAAAGAAGAGTTGGATGATATCGATGATATTGAACATAATGTTGATCCATTGAAGCTTGACCTTCCCGAAAAAACCGTATTTATGTATAATCGTGATCTTATTTCAGAAGAATCCATTTGGAATATTTGGGTTATATCATCTCTGGTTTGTAATTTTGAAGAAGGATCAGGGATACTTCCAACTTCTAAATTCAATAATTTCCGCGGATTCCAGAAACTGGGAATCAATGCAGGTGAGCCGGCTAACTATAATTTTGTGCTTTTCTATGGTGAATTGCCTTGTGAAGAGCAGAAGAAACGCATAAAAAATAGTAACTTTATTGTATCTGTTAATACACATATTGATGACGCAGATTCTTCTCATTTGCTCTTGCCTAAAGCATCATATTTGGAATTTGAATCAACTTCAATTGCTGATGATGGGAGAACTTCCAAATTTAAAAATCCAAAAAAATCAACTATCCATAACAAGCTTCTTAAAATATTTAAAAAAGCCGGATTACTAACTGCGCAAGAAGCTAAAATCTCATTCTGGAATAAAAAAGCTCAAATGTTCTTAGCAAAGAAAGAAAAAATAAGAAATTTATCCAATCAAGAACTTCTTGATTTCCTATACACTGTTGAGCATATGCAATTCGATGCGCATAAACAGGCTAGTATCCAAAAAAAGCGAATAACCAAACTTAAAAAAATGGCTAAATAATTTAACTCAAAAAATCGGGGGTGGAGTTATCCACCCTTTTTTTTGTTTTAACACGTACTATAAAATAAATTACTTGCATAATTTGATTATTATATTTATTTAACAACAAATTAATATATAAAGGTATTATATGCGTTATTTTTTGGTAATCATGGTTATTGCTTGTACGATAAATTTGTTATCGGCAAGTACACGAATTGATAGTTTAGAAGTATATTTGAAAATAATCGATCAAAATGAAAAGGTTATAATTTTAAATGAACTATCACAAGCGTATCAAGAAATATCAGCACGTAAAAGTATTGACTATGCCCATTCAGCTCTTCAAATTGCTCAGGAATCCGGTATTAGAAAAGATATCGCTGAATCTCTTACAAATCTAGGCTCTGCATATTACTATCTCAGCAACTTTAAAAAAGCTGTAGAGTTTCATACAGAAGCTCTCGAGATATATCAACAACTGACAGATAAAACTGGAATGCTGAAAGCTAATAACTTTATTGGACTGGATCATGAAAAACTTGGAAATTACAATAAAGCACTAGATTTCTTTCTCATCTCATTGAAGATTAGTAATGAAATCAATGATCAGCATGGTATTTCTTCGGGACTTAATAACTTAGGAAATCTTTACCACTCATTGAACAATTACGATAAGGCACTTGAATATTTCCAGCGAGCACTGGAAATTGAAAAAGATAGCGGGAATAAGAAAGCAATTTCTACTGCTTTAAATAATATTGGAATCACATTTGCTAATCGTGGAAATTTTTCAGAATCATTGAAATATTATAATCAGTGTTTGGAAATCGAGCAAGAACTTGGAAATATTAAAGGGATTTCATCAGTTTTAAATAACTTGGGAATTGTTCACGAAAAATTACAAGAATATGATAAAGCATTAATCTATTTTAAAAGATCTCTCGACTTGATCCTGGAAACCGGAAATCAATACGGAATTTCTGATACATTTACTAATATCGGCAAATTGCAAATATTAATGAATAATATGTCAGATGCATATGCAAACATTAGCCAAGGTCTTAAATTCGCAACTGATATTGGCGCACAACAACTTATCATGAATGGATATCTTGCATTATCAGATTTCTATAAAGCAAATGAAAACAGTGAAGAATCTCTTCGTTATTTTAGACTTCATTCAAAAATTAAAGATGAAATTTTTAGTGAGGAAATGACTAATAAAATCACAAATATGCAAGCAAAGTTTGAGATGGGTGAAAGAGAACATGACATCGTCCAATTAGAAAAAAATAATCTGATAATGGAACTGCAGGCTGAAAAGAGAAAACTCTATCTATTGTTACTTTTCGGTAGTCTTCTCATGGTTACAGGTTTTTCATTAATAATTCATAAACGTTATAGAAATAAACAAAACAATAATAAAATACTACAAAATGAGATTCTTGATCGAATGACAGCAGAGAAAAGATTAATTAAGAGATTGCACATAGAAAGGGTGATTACAAAGATATCATCTAGATTTATCAATGTCTCGGATTTTGATATTGCTATTAATGATACATTAAAAGAGATTGGTGAAATGTGCGGCGCAAGTCGTTCCTACCTGTTTTTGCTAGATCAAAATAGAGAGACACTTGATAACACACATGAATGGTGTGATAAAAATGTACAACCGGAAATAAGTAATCTTCAAGATATTCCCGTCGATACATTACCATGGTGGATGAGCAAATTAGAGAATGATGAAGTAATTCATATTTCTAATGTTTCTAAAATGCCCATTGAAGCACAAAAAGAAAAGAAAGTACTAGAAGAACAGAATATTAAATCTTTATTAGTGCTGCCATTGATATCTGTTAGTAACTTGATCGGTTTTATAGGATTTGATAATGTGACAAAAGCCGAAGAATGGAAAGAAGAAGAGCTTTCACTCCTTAAGATTTCTACTGAGATACTTGGTATCTATTTTGAGAAAAAAGAGATCGATACTAAATTAGAAAAAGCTTATTTTGGATTAGAAAAACGAGTGCATGACAGAACTAGAGAATTAGCAGAAATTAATCATGAACTTCAAGTTGAAGTTACAGAAAGAAAAAGAATTGAAGTTCAACTTAATGATAGTTTCATCAAGTTGAAAAAGGCTATTGAGGAAACTATAAATGCATTTATCTCAGCAGTTGAAATTCGTGATCCTTATACCGCAGGACATCAGCTAAGAGTTGCTAAATTGAGCTGTGAAATTGCCAATGAAATGAACTTGAATAAATTGCAACTTGATGCAATACGAATAGCTGCCATTCTTCACGATATTGGTAAAATCTATATTCCAAATGAAATTCTTTCTAAACCATCTTCTCTAACAGAAACTGAATTTAGCGTGATTAAGAATCACCCTTTAGCAGGTTATGATATTTTAAAAACCATAGATTTTCAAATGCCAATTGCAAAAATTGTATATCAACATCATGAAAAACTTGATGGCTCAGGCTATCCGCAAGGTCTTATTGGGAATGAAATAATGCTTGAAGCCAGGATCGTGAATGTTGCTGATGTTGTTGACGCTATGATTTCCCAACGCCCTTACAGATCTTCACAAGGTATTGATGATGCACTTGAAGAGATAAAAGTGAATGCAGGGATACTATATGATCCGGAAGTAGTGGATGTTTGTTTATACATTTTCAATGAAAAGGGATTCCAATTCGAAGAGATCAAAATTAGAACTGTTCCAAGATAAATTCTTTTTTGTTGACCCAGTTTATTAATTAAATTTGAGTTACATAGATACTTAAGACCAGATGGAGCATTATGGAAAAAATCGTGAATGCACTCATTGCAGCAATAGAAATTTGGGATCCATATACTGCTGGACATCAAAAAAGGGTTGCAACTATTTCACTCGCTATTGCAAGAGAGATGGGATTTGAGCAGGAACAATTAGATGTTATGAGAATTGCAGCAATTCTGCATGACATTGGAAAAATCAATCTTCCAACTGAAATATTATGCAAACCCGGCAAATTGGCTGAATGCGAATTTAATCTTATAAAAATCCATTCTAAAGCTGGTTATCAGATATTAAGAAAAATAAACTTCCCGGATAGGATCGCTGAAATAGTTTACCAACATCATGAAACTTTAGATGGAAAAGGATATCCACGTGGGCTTATGGGAAACGATATTTGTATTGAAGCTAGGATATTGCGTATTGCCGATGTTGTTGAGGCAATATCTGCTAACAGACCTTACAGACCCGCAGGTGCAATTGAAGACGCTTTAAAAGAAATTGAAGATGATCCTGATGGTAAATATGATACAGTTATTCGTAATGTATGCTTAGATCTCTTTAGATTTAAGAATTTCAAGATCAAAGATATTCAAATGCGAGATGCTGAGAGAACTGTAAGTTGAAGAAGTATTTGAAAAAAATATTTAAGGAAAAATAATTGGAACCTATCTACCTTGATTATAATGCAACCACGCCCATAGACACTCAAGTTGCTGATGCTATAATGCCATTTTTGAAACAAACCCTTGGAAATCCTTCCAGCTCTCATTGGTTTGGAATTATTTCCAGAAAAGCTGTTATCAAAGCCAGAAAACAAGTTGCAGAACTTATAAATTGCAAACCGGATGAAGTAATATTCACAAGTGGCGGTACCGAATCCAACAATTGTGCATTAAGAGGATATGCTTTTGCCAATCGTCATAAAGGTAACCATATTATCACATCTGTAATTGAACATCCCTCTATAATTGAAGTTTGCAAATACCTGGAAAAACACAATTTTAAAGTAACCTATCTTCCAGTAGATAAAAATGGATTGATCTCAGTTAAATCTGTACAAAGAGCTATTACACAAAATACTATTCTGATTTCAATAATGCATGCTAATAACGAAGTAGGCACGATCCAGTCAATAACAGAAATTGCAGAAGTTGCAAACGAAAATGGTATCTGCATGCATACGGACGCAGCTCAATCTATAGGGAAAATATCGGTAGATGTTGAAAAACTTAATGTTGATCTACTTACTATTGCAGGACATAAAATTTATGCACCTAAAGGCATTGGCGCACTTTTTATTAAACAGGACATAAAACTTGAAAAATTGATGTTTGGTGCCAAACAGGAGAGCAATCATCGGGCAGGTACAGAAAATGTTCTTGAGATCGTAGGTTTGGGAAAAGCTTGCGAGATTGCTAAGCAGAATCTTTTTAAGAACTATGAACATCTAAAGGCAATGCGTGATAGATTATGGAATGGATTAGTTAATAAAATCCCGGACGTAAGACTAAATGGACATCCAGAGAAAAGATTACCTAATACTTTGAATGTAAGCTTCTTGAATATGAATGAATATTTCCAACTTTCTCTGTTTCTTGAAGTTGCAGCTTCTACCGGATCAGCATGTCATTCCAACATTACTTCACTCTCTTACGTTTTAGAAGCTATGA
Organism: Candidatus Cloacimonadota bacterium; assembly: GCA_034660955.1. Classification (GTDB taxonomy): domain Bacteria; phylum Cloacimonadota; class Cloacimonadia; order Cloacimonadales; family TCS61; genus Tenebribacter. Next base: position 13,873 of record JAYEKK010000322.1, read on the forward strand.
ATATACCGGTAGAATATGCTATGGGAACTATCCGTTTTTCAACTGGTAAAATGACAACCAAGAATGAAATTGATAAAGCTATAACAAAAATAACTGAAATATATAGTACTCAGATACGATAATAGGTAGCAACTTTGGCAATTTTGAATATTGAAATAAAAGCAAAATGCAATGATCTCGAAACGATCCGCAATATACTCACAGAAAAAAAAGCATTCTTCAAAGGAACTGATAACCAGAAAGATACTTATTTTAAGGTTAAAAACGGACGCCTAAAAATAAGAGAAGGCAATATTGAGTATAGCCTTGTTCATTACGATAGAGAAGATATTTCCGGTCCTAAACGTTCTGATGTTCTTTATTATCATCCCGGAAAAGAAGACCTGATTAAACAACAGTTACAAAAAGCGATCGGTACTCTGGTGGTTGTTAACAAAAAAAGAGAAATATATTATATTGATAATGTAAAATTCCATATTGATGAAGTTGAAGAATTGGGCAGTTTTGTAGAAATTGAAGCCATTGATAAAACTGGAAATATCAGTGTAGAAAAACTTTACGAACAATGCAAAGAATATCTTTCATTATTCCAAATTAAAGATGAAGATCTGATAAATAATTCTTATAGTGATATGTTAATGAAAAAAGATTTGGAAATTGTTGAGGGAACAATAAAACAAGCTGTGGAAATTTCTAAACAGATTCCTGAATTTGATGATCCTTATGAAACAGATGAATATGAGAATAGATTAAAAAATAATATACAGCTCATTCTTATCGCATATTGGAAAGGGAAACCTGCCGGGTTTAAGGTTGGTTATCAAATTGATGAATATTTCTATTCTTGGATGGAAGGTGTAATTCCTAAATTTAGGAAAAATAAGATAGCTACAGAATTAGCGTATTTCCAACAAAGATGGGTTAAAAAAAATGGCTTTAAAACAATTAAAATGAAAACACGAAATAAGCACAAAGCAATGCTCCAATTTGTATTGTCTGATGGATTTTACATTACCGGTTTCGAAAAACAGGATAACAGAAAAGAAAGCAGAATTTTTCTGGACAAAGAACTCTAATACTTTGATTTGCTACACAATGAATTAAACGTAAAAGAGTGATGAAAATGAAAAATCTAAAAGTAATATTTATTATAATATTGATCTTTGTAAGTATACATTTGGCTGCCGACAAGATGAAATATATCTTCGACATAAATGCAGCTGCCTATTACCCTGAATATCAGAAATATAAATACGACGAACCTGTCCTTGGCATTCAAGCACAACTGGATCTATTTAATCTTATCGACAAAATGGGAATCGGTGGTGCTACATTTCAAAAAGTTTACTCGCTTGATGACAGATTCAGTTTATTAAGATCTTATAGTATCTACTTTCATGATTTCGCAAATTATTCAACTGAAGATTCCTATTTTATTTATGGATTTTACGGTGGCGTAAAACGTACTGAGATAAATTATGAAGATTACAAAACATCAAATGAGATGAGCACAACAATTCATAGAGCACTTTTAGGTTTTCGTTTTACTTCCGAGAAATGGGGACTGGATATCAATTGGACACAAGCCGAGAACAGAAAACCCATTTTGGTATATGAACTTAAATTCCGTGATTCAAGAGGAATAATATTACACATTGGAAGAGTAAACCGAGGTGTTATAACCGGTATTAATTCTGAAATATATGTTCTTCTCGGTTATGAGTTTTTCAAGTAGTTTATGAAAGATCTTTCCATCTCTGCCCTCAGTGCAAATCTTTACGCAATTCCAATTGTCTTGATCTCGATCATTAGCCTTGTTTGTCCATTTGTCTTAATTTGGAACTGGCAAACCTTCACCCAGGGTTTTCTCTCGATCTACCTAGTTCTTCCCTATTTTATTATAGCATTTGTTGTAGGTGCTTTTCTTCACGAAGTTCTTCATGCAATTGGATTTCTTATCTTTGGAAAACTTAAGATCAAACAAGTTCAAATTGGAATAAAATGGAAGTATCTCACACCATTTGCACATTGCAGGATTCCACTTAAAGCATCTGTTTATCGCATTGCTTTACTGCTGCCGGCAGTTATTTTAGGAATTGTTCCTTCCCTTGTCGCTATAATTATAGGAAAAAGCTGGCTGCTGATCTATGGAACTCTATTCACGGTTTTAGCTGGTGGAGATTTTCTAATTTTATGGATCATCAGAAATGTAAAAGGCAATGAATTAGTAAAAGATCATCCTGAACGATGTGGGTGTTATATAATTAATATTTAATTATAGCCATACTCAGCTTGACTGGGGATCTGAAATTCCCAATTCCCGATTAAGCATCTCGTTCGCAAGTTGAACTTGCGTACGCAATTGGATTGATAAGTTCAACTTATCAACCAGAAAAATTATAATTGTCAGCCTCAAGAAAGCGGGAATCTTCTTGTTGATAAGTTGAACTTGCCCCGATGAGAAGCTTGGGGCGAGAACAAATTTCATTAAGCAATCCTCGACTCAAGTTCCTGCGGCTCTCAAGTCAAGTCTTGCAGATATATTGTACTTTAATCTTATAAGCTTTATAGAATTAGAAATACTGGTTTGACTGGGGATCTAAGTTCCCAATTCCCGATTTATCGGAAGAAATAAAAAAACAATGTTTTGGATTTGCACCGATGAGAAGCTTGGGGCGAGAACAAATTTCATTAACCAATCCTCGACTCAAGTTCCTGCGGCTCTCAAGTCAAATCTTGCAGATATTATTTTCGACTCGAAAGATACGTCGAGTCGAAGTAATTTATTAAAAGATTTCGAGTCGTTTTTCCTTACGACTCGATAAATAACTTAATCTTGTTTCTTTTTAAAATAATCTAAAACTCCCAAAGACATTAATACACCTATACCTGCGAAAATAACTCCCAAGGTTGTTAAAACAATTGAAAGAATACTATTTCTCCCTATCAAGAATTGTCCTACAATACTCAAAGTAAGTCCGATTGCTGTAAACTTGAGTGCATTTAATTTATTGATCTTTATTTCCATTATTAACCTTATGATGAAAATTTATATAATTATAGTATTTAAGCAAGAAATTATCTATTTACTTCTTACGAAACTTCCGCATCGTAAGGCAAAAATTAATCTATTTGACAATTCAAATTCAATTTTGCAGTTTTGATTTTGCAAATTAGAAAGGAAAAGTGAGACATAAGCATGGAGTTATTGCGAACCAAAAAACTGGAACTATTGTATACATTTTATATTGGCGCAGCATGCATATGATAGGCAAAATTATTTGTTAGGAATCATTCCACATAAATCCTAATTGTAGTTGGTGGTTTATCATCCTCTTCCACTTCCAGATTAAATAGATCTCCCACTTCACCGCTGGAAACCATATCCATTATCTCTTTCCAATTAATCGAGGAGAAATCAAAATTGGTGCTTTCGAGATGGGCATCAAAATTTGCATTTTTAGGAATGAACTTCATCCCTATCTGAGCAAGCTTAACAGGAATGGAGAGATTCAATTTTGGTTTTTCACTTCCTTCCTGCGTAATAAGAATATGCAGTTTTCTTCCTATTTTTGAACTTACAGTTTTCGGATTCAATGCTTCCAAAAGTCTAGCAGCTTCTTCGGCTGATATTTTGCCTTCCGCTACCATATTTATTATTTTTTTCTTCTCTTCCATTATCTACCCTCCATTGCAGTTATCAGCTTCTCAGCTTCATTCGCTGTGATCTTTCCATCTGCTAACATTTGCAGGATCTTCAACCGACTGCGCTCATCAACTTCATTTCGTTCCTGTTCGGAAAGCGATTGTTCTTTTGCTTTTTCCTGAACCTTTTCCATTACTTTGGAAATTCCATCGCTTATTTTTTCTTCAACTTTTTCCTGGAATTCCTCGCTGGAAACGGTGGTATATACATTTTTGATGTTATCCTGTACATCTTCCATTACTTCTGTCATGATGTTTTTCATATCCGGCATATTGATATTTTTTATTTTCTTTTTCGCTTTTTCAATTTTTTTTATGATCTTTTTCTTATCAAAATATTCGTCCGGAATGTTATCCATCATATCAGACATAAACGACATATCAATTTTGAAGTTAGCACCCTTCATTGGATGATTCATCAAGCTAATGCTTCCCATTTCGTTTTTCGCAGATATTTCTACCTTTCCTGAACCATGAATCATATTCAATTTTTTCTCATTACCAATGTTAAGCCCTTCCTCAAGTCCATCGTAATCACCTTTTAAACCTACATGAAATTTACCTAATTTATTAATTGCTTCGATTTTATAGGGAACTTCTTCAGGAATGATCAGGTGGATTTTCCCATGCTTATTTTCAAACTTGAAATGCCCCTTTTCGATAGGAGTGAATTCGTAATAAATGCTGCCATTCTGATTTGTTATACTCGCTTTATCAAATTCCGCCTTCAGAACCCGAACAGTTCCGTTTTCATTCATCAGATCCAGATTTCCCTTGCAGTCGATTATTTTTGGAGAACCATTTTCAGATCTTATGACTATATCCCCTTCACAATTTTTCATTTTCACCGCACCGTTCTCTGTCTTTAAGTTTGTATTGCCGTTGCAATCAATAAGTGTGATCGCTCCATTTTCAGTTTCACAGACCAGCTCACCATTTACATGATCCATTTTGATTGCGCCATTTTCTGTAGTTATTGTTTGGATGCCCTGCAGGTTTTCTATCGAAATGCCGCCATTTTCTGATTCACCGATTATTTTTGTAATGTGAGGTACTCTCATCTCAAGTTGGGAATTTATGTGTCGTACATTTTCCGGTTCATTTAATTCAATGTTTAAAGTATTCTTCTTTTTATCATATTCTGTATCTACGATATCTTCAATCTTAACTTCTTTTTCATCAGTTTTTTCGAAATCGAGTTTAATAAAAAATTCTGATGTCTCTTTTTCCCAGCTGATAACAGACAGTCCAAAATTCTCCGATTCAAACTTGACCACGAGGTTGTCCTTCGTTTCAAATTCATAGGTTTTTTCAAGGTTTATCATCTTTAACTCCTTCCCTTTAATTTTGCTATTGCTTCATCAACCGTCAGGTTACCTTTTTCAATGTCGCTCAGAATATCTTCCGATAATCGCATTTTTGGCTCTTCCTTCTCCTTACATAAAACATGTGAAACCTCTGCCAGTCGGTTCTTAACTGTAGGATAAGAAATCCCTAAAGCCTTTTCAACAATCTTGATATTGCCCTGTGAACAAACAAAGATCTTCACAAATTCCTGTTGGATCGGTGATAAAAGTGAGAGATCACCAATTCCAAATTTTCCTTTGATGCTGGTATCACAATTTGGACAATGATATTCTACGATCTCCAGGTTGGAATTGCAAACCGGACACTGTTTTAATCTTTTATTCATTTTCTCCTCCTAACCTGTGGGATAATTTATTTTCAAATTTAATTATGTCAAACTATTTATTGATTATTTTAATTTTTACATTAAGATATATCATTTTCTGATTAATATATTTAATTTTTCTCAATACAGTAAGTCGTATTTTCAATTTGAAAGATAATATTACACCTTGCTGTCAGTTTCATGACAGATCGATGATCTGTCACTACTGTTATTCACTAAGATCAAAAGCAAAATGTCACTCTGAGGAATTCTTATAGAGTCGTACGACGACTCGTCACGGCGTAGCTTTAGCGAAGACTGAAGAGTCTAAACACTCCAGATTCTTCGTGAGAAAAATTGAAAGATTCTCTCAGAAAGACGGAATGTTTTCCATTCATGAACTAATTCTTGTTTGTTACATCGTCCCGATTCGAGAATAAAATAATAAAATTTTCGGGGCGAAAACATGAAACAATGTGGACTTCTCAAGATGAAAAGCCCAACTGTTTAAAATGACAGATCGATGATCTGTCACTACTGTTTATTCACTAAGATCAAAAGCAGAGTATCTTCCTTGAAAGGGGGAATAAAAGGGGGTTTGTTTTTTTTCTTCTCCTATTTCAAATTTCACATTTCTCTCACTCAACCTCTCAACCTTTAAACTTTTCAACTTTTTATATTTGACTCATAAGATTCACATTCATAGATTCGATTTTGAATTAAATAATTTGGTTAAAAAGGATAGTTATAAAATTATATGATTAAGTTTTGTAAAAAAATAATCTTTGGAATTCTACTGATCTTAAATATCAGCATTCTTTTTGCATCTGATAATATCTTATTAGAAATTCCACAGAATTTTTTTAAAGGAATATTAAAGGCAAATTACAAAGAAACACCCTTTGATGAATTTTTACCAATAAACAGCGTCGCAATTCCACAGCCAAATTACCCCAGCAGGAAAGAACATCCTTCACTACTTTTTAAAAGTGAGGACATTCACTTTATCCGATCAAGATTTACTAGAGAGCCATACCGAAGCTGGGGAGAGAATATGATCGAAAGAGCATTAACATATAATTATGATCTCACTTCCCCCCTATTATATGAACTCAGAAGGAGTGAAGCTGCCAAAGCAAACGCTTTTGCGTATTTTCTAACTTCCGATAATGATTTTTTGGAAACCGCGAAACTTGCACTATTAAATATTGGAGATACATTCCCGCCTACAACCCCTGAAGGGCAAGAATCTCAAGTAGGTTGGGGAGATTGGATGAGAGCTGCTATGGCACTCAGGAATTTTGCAGTTGCTTATGATCTTACATATTGGGAATTTACTGAAGGACAGCGGGAAATTATCGAGAATCAAATGATCAAGCAAGTTGAGCAGCATCATAGAAATTTTAGAAAAATTCCAGACAGTTTTAGAAGAAACGAAATTGCATCGGGAATTGGAATCCCCCAAAATAATCATATTATTGAAATCGCTACAGGAGTGGCAACTGTTGCCCTAATCGTAGATCACAAGCAGGCTAAACGATATTTCTATGATGCTATAAACGAACTTCAACATGGTTTAGCTATGATCGAAGTGGATGGATCGTACCGTGAAGGAGCATATTACGGAAGATATGTTGCATCGATATTATTTCCCTTTGCACATTATTTAAATAACTCAACCGATACAAATATTTTTAAAGTTCCCCGCCTGAAAAAGTACATTCGTTGGCTTATTGATATAGAGAAATCAGATGGCAGTGTTCCACTTTTTGATGATGCTTTTCATCATTCATTTCTTTTTCAGCCCTTAGGTTCCGGTTTAAGCGAATATGAGAATGAGCTAATGTTTCAATATGAAGAAAACGAGGAGAATTTTAACAACAATGATCTAAAGTATATTGATATTTTCTGTGGATTTGATGACAGAACATTCCCCATAAAACCAGACTACAATCCAGCAATTTTCTATCCCGATGGAGGAATGTCCATCTTCAGAGGTGAGGAGAATATTTACGCACTTTTACTGGGCGAACCCGGCAGAAAAAATGATACACATCACGATCACTTTGAGCCAGGAGCATTTACATTATCTGCATTTAATAATGATTTTCTTATTGATTCCGGTTACGGTATTAAGGGTGTGGATGATGTGAATAGAATCTGGTATACATCTGCTCAAGCGCATAATATTCCTCTAATTAATGGTCTGGGTCCAAACCTGAATCCCGTTTGGGGAGATGACCTTAAGAGTGAAATGTATGACTATTTTGGCTCGGAGCAAATTTCTGCTTCGGTAATTAAATCAAGTTACAGAGGAACAGATCTTACTCGCTCGATCTGGTTTGCCAACCGGAAATACTTTGTTGTATTGGATGAATTTGAATCTGATAGAAAGAATAGATATTCAATTCCCTGGCACGGTTTGGGAACGCTGGAAAAGAAAAATTCAACAAGTGCAAAATGGATTCAAGAAGCTGGCTGTCTCGATGTTGAATTTATTTCTAAAGATGATAGCTCATTATTAATCACTCAAAAAACAGGACTACACACGAAACGTATTTTTGATAATGAACATCAAATTATAGAAGCAAAGCTACCTACCGGCAAAGAAAATAAATTTATATCAATTTTTATTCCGAATCAAATTGGTGAGGATCAAATTCAAGCTACAAAAATTGAAGTATTTTCATGTGGAAATGTGAATGCCCGGATTATTGAAGACTATTCCAATAATTGGAAGGATTATATAATTCTCGCTGATTCAATGTGGGAATGCGGGAATGTATCCAGCGATGCCGATGTTGCCATCTTTCATAAAAATGATTTTAATGAAGTTGAGTATCTGTCCGCTAAAGACGTAACCTTTTTCAAAATTGATAATGAAGAGATATTCAGATCAGATAAACCAATTGATATTACTTTGAATCTTGTTGTTGATGGTTGGTTTGGCTACATTAATTCAGAGTATAAAAGCTCGAATTTTATTGAGTTCTTTCCGACACACGATCAAGGATTTATGGTCTTCAATAATAAAATAGTGGAATTTGATGTAATAGATTCTGCTTGTTTGTTTACAACATCAGAAAGTGGAATATTTGATTTCAATCCATCTAAAAATAGAATTTACACAACTGAAAAGTTCAAACCTTATTATCCAATTTTAAGCAGCCTGAATTTTTCACTAAATCCTCAATCTGAAATAAATGAGATGAACAACTTTGAAAAAGTTCAATTGAGAAAAGAGATCACTCAAATAACCGGTGAAGCAGCTTTAAACACAGCAGATTCCCTGCTTAATTACTCTCTAAAAAATATTTATGGAATTACTGCAGGAATAATTAATAGTGCTTGGAGCGCATCGGAAAGTTTTAAAATTAACCTGCCGCAATCTTTTGAATTGGAACGGAATATTGCTGGAAAACAAGTTTCCTACTTTGAAGAAGGATATATTACCGATAAAGGGATTTCAACTAAATTTCATAGATTGGAGATCGAAAACACACTCTATTTCCAACAGGATAATTTCTTTGAAGATCATTCTTTTACCTCTGCAGAAATTAATTTTCTGCAATATCATCTTTATGCTGATCGTGAACATTACAAGAGTGAAATTGATTACCAATTTGCCTTCGATAGGTATTTTAGGAACGGAACAATTGGGTTGCAACACAGCAGGGAAGAGATAGGAGAAAGCAGAAATGGGATCATGATGAATTATAACAACTGGAACAGCAATGCAGTTTGGCAACAAACTGAGGAAAATAATGATTATTATTTTTCGATATCTAAACAAGGAAGAAGCTTTAGCGGTAACCTAATTGGTGATTTCAACCAGGAAACCGGATTGCAAAATTTCTCATTCACAAATTCTTATTTAATCTCCAAAAACCTTTTATTTAATTCAGGATTCAGGAAAATAAATATGAATAATGAAAAAACAGAATCCTACAATTCTAATATTTATTATTATCTCAATAACTTATCCGGATTATTATCGGTTTATAAAACCTCATCGCAAAAACATAGATTCAATTGGAGAATGAATTATAATTATAAAAAATTCAACTTAATACATTATGGTGAATTCCAAAATATAATGTTTGGAGATTTTGGGATCAGGTACCGGGGAAGAAAATTTTCGTGGAGTAACACACTAATTAAGGGGAAAACCAATCAGTTTAAAATTGCTTATTATTCCAAAAAATACTGGTCAGCAAATACAGGATTTGAGCTTGATCTGATAAGTTCTGAAGTGGACATAATATCCGGAGGAATATATTTTAATACTTTTATCCGTACCGGATTGGATGTTACTCATGCATTAGATAATGAGAATGAATGGCTGGGAATCTGCTGGGTGATAAACAACCGAATATTCAAGAATGACTTTATTAATGTTTATACAAATACATTCTTCAATAATGAAATGGAAATCACATATTATGAAATTGCAGTTAGCCAGATGGGACACAATTATTCTCCCGGAATTAAGATCAAAAAGGATCAGCGAGGTTTTATTATAGGTGAAGGTTATATTTGCTGGGAGTTTTAGAACCAATATTTATGAACTAATTGACAAATGTTGTTTGGTTTTGCAGTTTTGGATTTGCTGTAAGCTTGAGGAAAAACTTTATGAAAATTAAAGGTGTTAATGAAGAATCTAAATGAGATATTCGCGACATTTGTCGTATATAACCCCAAATTGGGGGGTGTTCGCGACAAAATTGACGTGAGCACACTCATTATGTGCATATATTAGTTGATAGGTGTTAGTTATGATATTTGTTCTTTAAAATATAGAAAGTGAAAAACCACGTGAGGGCAATCATTGAGTCCCATTAATGGCGTGGGAGGC
>JAYEKK010000323.1:0-1517 GCA_034660955.1 Candidatus Cloacimonadota bacterium
TGTAAACGGCAACCTTATCCTTGAAGAAAATCTGGACCTGAACGGACAAACTATAACTCTTGGAGCTTCTGCAAATTTAGTAGAATCGAGCGGATATCTTTATGGAACTTCAGGTACAATGCAAACTACCAGAGGTATTGCAAATCCAGATGGTGAAGATATTGGAGGATTAGGAGCAATAATTACTGATACTGATAAAGATTTGGGCAATACAACTATCATCCGCGGTCATGCAGCACAAGGTTCAAACGGCATAAAAAGATATTATCAAATCACTCCATCGAATGCTCCTACAAATGCTACACTTGTTTTCAATTACTTTGATTCGGAATTAAATGGTGTAACAGAATCTACTCTTAAACTTTTCAAATCTTCAGATGGAAATAGCTGGACGGAACAGTCGTCTTCAACAGTTAGCACAGAAAATAAAACTTTAACATTAACAGGAATAAATAGTTTCAGTTGGTGGACAGGTGCAGAAGAAGGTTCCGGACCCGCCCTCCCCGTCAACCTCTCCTCATTCTATGCAACTTACATTGGCGGAACTCCAACTCTTTATTGGACAACCCAGTCTGAAGAGAATAATGATTACTGGAATGTTTACCGTGGAAACAATAATAATTTCACGGAAGCAACACACCTTAATGCAAACAATCCGGTTCAGGGAAATGGGACAACCAATAACGCTTCAGATTATATTTATGTAGATAATGCACCTGTTGTGCAAAATACTACTTACTGGTATTGGATTGAGGATGTTTCAACGGATGGAGAAACTGAAGTTCATGAACCAATAACTCTAACAGTTCCATTTGAAGATACACCCGGTACTTATGAAAAATATGGTTTACAGCAAAATTATCCTAATCCGTTTAATCCCAGTACATCTATTAGTTTTACACTTGCTGATGATAGCGATGTGGAGTTGATAATCTACAACATAAAAGGTGAGAAAGTTAGATCTATCTACAATTCATTTGTTTATGCTGAGCAAGTTGAAACAGTAGTTTGGGACGGTAATGATGCAAATGGAAAACAGGTTTCCAGCGGTGTTTATTACTACAAACTAATAACTGATACAAAAGAGTATAATAAAAAAATGTTAATGGTGAAATAAACAAGACTCGACTTGTGATGACCTAAGGGAGTGCGAGTTGAGAATTGTTTGTTCTCAACTCTCAGCAAAGACCTTCAAGGTTTCAAAAACCTTGAAGGTCTGAATCAAATCCCCTCCCGAAAAATTCGGGATACAAACAATCCGCAAAAAAGCGGAATATCCGGCTTCGTCCGAAAAATCAGGACTACGCCGAGACAAAGGAGCAGAAAATGAAAATTACAACATTAGTCTTATCGTTCATGCTTATATCAGCAAGTGTATTATTTGCTCAAAGTGTAGTAATAAATTCCGATGGAAGTTCACCCGATGGATCGGCAATGCTTGATGTAAAAAGTACTGACAAAGGTTTTTTGGCACCGCGAATGACAGAAACCCAACGCGATGCGATTTCAAGTCCGGC
>JAYEKK010000324.1:0-1517 GCA_034660955.1 Candidatus Cloacimonadota bacterium
TCCGAACAGTCGGTTATGGATTTGTTGGTTTGGGATTAATTTCAGGAATAATTCGACCAATAATTTATTCCAAAAACTACAATGAAGCCCTTAAAATTGGCTTGGAAATTAATTATAAATTTTGATTATTCTAATTCTTGAGAATCATGATCACAATGAGATCCTGAATCAAGTTCAGGATGACTATGTGAGTTGGTTTTATCGTTTATATAATTTTCTAAATCATGGATTGATCTCTCCATCTTATTTGGGAGCAACACCATCATTTAGATCCCGGATCCAGTCCGGGATGACGTGTTTTGTAAGGATGGAGTATTTCTCAAGATTCAAGTATTTGTATCCCCTCTAAATTCAACACCCATCATCTCTGATTTTACAAATCCCAATCTCAGAGAGATCTTTCCTGTGCCGATGAATAACGGTGAAATAAATCCGGGATGACGCCGTAGGGGACACACATCACTTATAACTTATTTTACAAGGTGTCGCAAATTGCGACACCTTGTAAAGATTAATCTTTAAGGTCACAATTTGTGACCTTAAAATATTATTTTGGGTTCACTTCTTAACTCTCTGAAAATTATTCTTTAGTTAATAGCAAATCTGTGAGTCATATCACATTTGAACTTTCAGCGTAGAATTAAATAACTTATACCTGTAAATTATGGAAGTATGAACACAGATTTAGAGCAAAATACATTACAAAAACTTAACTCAAATAATGTCATTGAACTGATCTATACAATTCGAGATAAGCGAATAATGCTAGATAGAGATTTGGCAAAATTCTATCAAGTCAAACCTTTTCGCCTACGCGAGCAAGTTAAAAGAAATATAAACCGTTTTCCTGATGATTTTATGTTTCATCTTACTGATATTGAAGCAGATAGTATGGTATCGCAAAATGCGATACCTTCGAGGCAGTCTTTAGGAGGCTCATTACCCTATGCATTTACAGAGCAAGGGGTAGCAGCAATATCTTCAGTCATCACAAGTGAAAGAGCCGTTGAAGTCAGCATTATGATCATGCGTACTTTTGTAGCCTTACGGAAACAAAATTTAATAAATGAATCAATTTATCAACGTGTAGATCAATTGGAAATAAACCAGATAGATAACAAAAAACAGATCCGTTATCTTTTTAATGCTTTAAATAAAAGTAAAGATCATCCACAGCAGGGGGTGTTCTTTAAAGGCCAAATATATGATGCCTACGCCTTTGCAGCCGATCTGATCCGTTCGGCAAAGCGATCATTGACCCTGGTAGATAATTTTATTGATGATACCGTACTAACACTTTTCCTTAAACGAAAAGAAAGTGTTTCACTTCAAATAATCTCTCAAAAAAGCAGTAAAGAACTTATTTTGGATTTAAAAAAACATCAAGCACAATATACTGGGGTAAAGTTGATCCATAATCGTGATTTTCATGATAGATTTTTGATCATAGATGTAGATCAAGTTTATCATATAGGCGCATCTCTTAAAGATCTCTGCAAGAAATGTTTTGCCTTTAC
>JAYEKK010000325.1:0-1510 GCA_034660955.1 Candidatus Cloacimonadota bacterium
GGAAAATATTTTCTTTCGATAATATTTAATCGCATATTGAAACCTAAGAGCAAAGCAGGCATAGATGACTGGTTAAAAGAGACATATCTTGATTGGTTCTGGAATATCCATACCAGTTCCCAGAAATTATGGAATCATCTGTGTTATTTGGATGATGATGCCATTGACACAATTGGTAATAAGATAGCGGACAAGACATTTGAAATTGTAAATGATGATCAATATTTATGGGATACCTCAAATTATTTTACATATATAAACAACAGGAAGTCCGATTTATTGGCTAAAGGCAAGAGCAAACAGGGAAGACATGATAAAAATCTCATTAGTCATGGTGTTCTTGTTTCCAAAGAATCTCGCATCCCGGTATGGCATACGCAATACAAGTACAAACACGATAGCAAGATTTTAAATGAGAAAATAAATGAAATCAGTCAATTCCTTAAACGGTACCGAAAGAAGGACTTTACGCTTGTCATGGATAAGGGAAATAATTCTAAGGACAATATAAAATTACTTTCGAAGTACTCGTTTATTGGGTCATTAAGAGCAGAACAAACCAGGAAGCTGTTTAAAATACCGCTTAAGGAATACGAATGCGAATATAAAAACCGCAAAGAAAATTGCGTTAGCGTACATGATGCAGGTATTCATAAATTGTATGAGTCGGAATACCGTATCATAATTTCATATGAAGAAGCATCTTACAAAAAACAGAAGAAAACATTTGAAAAGTCTCTTGAGGAGACTCTTAAGAAGTATGAAGGAATTAAGGACAAGAAATATGATAAAAATATGACTGCAATGAATGCTTTGAAGAAGATTTTACCTCGAAAGAGGCTGAAAGCATTCAATAAGAATGTCCTGAAAAAGGACAAAAAATGGATTGTTGAACTTTCAAAGAATGAATCAGAAATAAAAACATACAAGCAGTCTTTTGGAAAGACTGCGGTTTTTACAAACAAAAAGGGTGATGCAATCGAAATTATTAAATCATATCGGTCGCTTAATATTGTTGAAGATCAATTTAAAGCACTGCATAACTCATTTATGATACCAATCACACCGACTTATGAGTGGACAGATCAAAAAATAAAAGCACATGTTTTTTTGTGCTTTATTGCTCTTGTGCTGGTGAGAGTTCTGGAGTTTGAGGCAAGGGCAATGCAGATAAACAAGACATACTCCCGCCTTCTGGAAGAGACAGGTAACATCAGGATGGGACTGGTTTTAGATGGGAAAAAAGCAGAGTACTGTTTTGAACAAATGACCGTGGAACAGCAAGAGTTGATGAATTTGTTTGGATTGCATGAATTTGCAAAATTCTGAAACTTGTATACAACAATTTCAATTTCAAAAACGATATCCTGCCCGCGAGATTTGTGACAACGATTTCTTATCCTGTAAAGTCAGGTTCAACTCTTTGCCTGTACTCTGTATCAAGCCATTCATATGGAAGCATAGCCCTTACTTGGATGCGATACTTTATGGGTTTTTAGGTTTTTCTTTT
>JAYEKK010000326.1:0-6843 GCA_034660955.1 Candidatus Cloacimonadota bacterium
TGGGTTAAAAAAACAAAGCCTTCTTATACGTTAGAAAGTACCTGGTACTTCCGACAAACAATATCGGAATAAACCTTAAACCGGTTTAGAAATTTGAAAATCTATATATTTATTAAGATCATCCTCTGCTCTCTCTGAAATAAGATTCACCTAGAGCTTTTGGCAAATTAGATCTCTTTCCTTTTATTGAAATAAATAATAAGAATAATAATGTGAAAACATATGGAATACTCTTAAGTAGAATTATTGGGAATGGGATGTTGAATTTTTGAAGATTGAGCCCAAGTTGAGTTAAACCTCCAAAAAGGTATGCACCGCCATAAGCAATAAGTGGATTCCAATTTGCAAAGATCACCAAGGCAATTGTTATCCAGCCTTTACCGGCAGTCATCCCCTCTACCCACAATCTGGAATAACCAACCGAGAGATACGCTCCGCTGATCCCGATGAAAATACCACCGACAATAGTTGCGATATAACGGACTTTTATAACTTTAATTCCCATGATCTCACTGGAAAGAGGTTCTTCTCCGCTGCTGCGCAGAGCAAGTCCCCATTTTGTTCTATTAAAAACAAACCAGACAATAAAAGGCAGGATAAAAGCAATATAGACCAAAATGTTATGTTTGAACACAATTTCTCCCAAGACTGGAATTTTACTCAAAAGAGGAATTGGAATAATTTCAAAAGATGCTCTTAATGTTTTACCAACCATGCTTACACCAAAAAATGCGCTTGCTCCAGTACCGAACATTGTGAGAGCAAGCCCAGATACAACCTGATTTGCCTGTAATGTAATTGTCATGAAGGCATGGATCAAACCCATTAAGCCGCCAATTACTGCAGCTCCTATAATTGCCAGAAGCAAACTTTCTGTTGTATAAGCTAAATAGAAACCAAAGAAAGCACCCATCAGCATAATTCCTTCTACACCCAAATTCAGGATCCCTGAACGTTCTGTTATTATTTCACCAATTGTTGCATAAAGTATTATTGTTCCACTGGCTATTGCAGCATAGAGAATCGTAATAATATCATTCATTATTTCCCCCTGATGAGTTTGACGTTGTAATTTTTGAAGAGTTCACTTCCCAATATTGCAAAAAGAATAAGAGCCTGCATCACTACTCCAACAGCAGCCGGTAATCGCATGGCTATTTGTAATGAATCTGCTCCTTTTAATAGTATACTGAGGAAAATTGCAAAGATCACGATTATAAAAGGATTTGTTCTAGCCAGCCAGGCAACGATGATTCCTGTATAACCATAACCGGTGGAGATGTGTTGATGGAGTTTGTACTCGATCCCACAAATTTGACTAACACCAGCCAGCCCTGCCAATGCACCACTCATTAGAAACACCATGAACATAGTTTTTTTAATATTGATCCCGGCATATTTTGCAGCTTTCAGGCTGGATCCTGTCAGACGCATTTTATAACCGGTTTTTGTATGATAAATAAGGATATACAATAGAACAACCAACACCAAAGCAAGGATCAGCCCTGTATGAAGTCTTCCAAAACCAATTCTATCAAATCTGGCTTCTACAGGGAATTCAGGTGTGTATGGAAAATTATCTTTTCCCTTCCAATGTCCAAATAGAAAATAATCTGCAATATTTATTGCTACATAATTAAGCAGCAAAGTTGATATTACTTCATTCATTTTAAATTTAATTTTTAGTAGTGCCGGAATTGCAGCCCATAATGCACCACCAAGAGCACCAAGAATTACAAGAACAGTTAATTCTAAGGGTTTTGAAAGAACAGGACCGTAGATGATAAATGCGGTTGCAAGAGTGGCTCCAAAGAAAAGTTGCCCTTCCGCTCCGATATTCCATAATTTACTATTTAAGGCAATTGCTACTGCTAATCCCGTGAAAATAAGCGGAATAGCTTTTACCAGGGTTTCAGAAATACCATAAGGAGAACCGAGGGCAGACGTGATTACTTTCCATAAAGCAACAAATGGATTCACTCCATTTAAGGCAATGAAGATACCGGAAAGAACAAATGCAATGCCAATAGCTGAAAGTGTGATAATGAGTTCTTCTCTTTTTGAAACTCTCTCTTTTTGTTCCAGTTTTATCTTATACATCAGTCATCTCCTTAACTGCTTCTTCTTCGGTGCATCCACTCATCATCAATCCGATCTCTTCTAATGAATGATCTCCATTATTGAATATTCCAGTGAATTGTCCTTCATACATTACGGCAATTTTATCGGATAAACCAAAGATCTCATCAAAATCTCCCGAGATCAGGATAACAGCTTTTCCTTGATTTCTTAATTGTAAAATAGCATTTCGAACAAATTCAGTTGCTCCTACATCCAGACCGCGGGTTGGATAGACAAATACATACAGATCACAATCTCGTTCCATTTCTCTACCGATGATCAATTTCTGCAGATTTCCACCGGAAAGAAGCAAAGCAGGAAGGTTTATACTCGGCAGAAAGATATTATATTTTTCAATAATTTTTTCTGCATATTCCCTCAATTTTTTATTATTAAGCAGCAGACCTTTTTTGAACAATGGTAGTCGATATACTTTCATAATGATATTTTCCCAAACAGATTGATTACCTGCAACGCCTACATGAATTCTATCGCCAGGAACATAACTTACACCTTTATCTATTCTTTTTACAGGTGGGTCATTTGTGATATCATCGTCTTTAAAAAGTATTTTTCCTCGTATCACGTCACGATTACCGGTAAGTGCATCTGCCAGTTCTACCTGACCATTTCCGCTAACTCCGGCAATTCCAATTATCTCTCCACCGGCAATTTCAAAGGAGAGATCATTAACCGCTAAAACACCTTTATCAGAATTAACAAACAGTTTTTGAATTTTTACAACGCCGGGTTTTGTATCTACCTTTGGTCTTTCAAAAGTAGCTTCACTCTCTTTACCAACCATCATTTTAGCCAACTTGCGAGGATTGGTTTCATCTTTATCTACAGTAGCAATTTTAAGACCTTTTCGAAGAACTGTTATTTTGTCGGCAATATTAAAAACTTCCGACATTTTGTGTGTAATAAATATTATTCCCTTTCCCGTTTTTGCGATGCTTTTTAATATTTCCATTAAGTTGTCTGCCTCTTGTTTAGTAAGAACAGTTGTGGGTTCATCCACAATAAGTACATCTACTTCACGAACCAGCATTTTAAGAATTTCAACTTTCTGTCTTAAACCAATTGGAAGTTCTCCAACAATTGCATTTAAATCAACCTGAAAATTGAATTGATCCATATAGGTTTTTATCAGCTTTTTCTTTTCGGGAATATTTATAACGAATTTATTATCGGGATGACCAAGAATCAAGTTTTCTAAAACTGTGAGGTTGCCAACCAAACTGAATCGTTGGTGAACCATCCCAATTCCAATCTTTAGCGCTTCTCCCGGAAATTTAAAATTTAATTTCTTTCCTTTGAAATATATCTCTCCTTCATCCGGGAAATAAACACCTGTCAGCATGTTCATGAGAGTAGTTTTCCCTGCGCCATTCTCTCCAAGCAGTGCGTGGATCTCTCCTGCGTCTAATGTGAAATCTACATCGGTATTTACTTTATTTCCGAAAAATGATTTCGAAATATTCTTCATTAGAATAAGGGCGGAATTGTTTTTTATCTCGGTCAAAATCATCTCCTACGTTTTTAATAGATTCTCGTTCTTAAAGCCCTCAGCTTGTGTGTAAACGCAAAAAATGTTGTCATCCTGAGTTTGGCTTTAGCCAAGTATCGAAGGATAATTGTTTAAGACACTTCGATACAAAACTGAAGTTTTTACTCAGTGTGACAAATTAGTATGAATTCAAACGTTTTCACACAGACTGCCACTTTAGGAACACAAAAAACTTTATTTTTTATATCTATAAACCATCAAGTAAAAAAATGGTTTCACAGATTATTCATTACCAATCTGAGGATTGGGAACGAGAGTGTGAATATTATTAAATAATAAAAAAAATAACAGGAGGCTGGAAATCCCAACCTCCTGAAAATTATAGATTATTGCTATTTGGCTTCGGGGATTTTTCCCTTCACACCTTTCACGAACCACTGAATACTTAATTTTTCGCCATCTGTAAGAGCAACACCATCTTTAACACGTTCTACTCCCATGTTATCACAGAGTGGTCCTGTGAAGATTGTGTCATCTTCAAGAATTTGAATTTTCATGTCGGCAACTTGGTCTCTAACTTCTTGAGGGACAAGCTCATTATATGGAGAAAGTCCTGTAATGCCAGTTCCCATATCCCACCAGATTGGTTCATTTGTCCATGTTCCATCATGTACTTTTGTAGCAACATCTTTATAATAAACACCCCAATGCCATACTGGAGCAGTTAGATGGGCTGTTGGTGCGAACATACTCATGTCACTGTCGTATCCAATTGAATAAACACCAGCAGCTTCTGCAGCTTCTTGAGGACCGGCTGAATCAGTACCTTGTGTAATTACATCACAACCATCTGCGATCATTGTATTGGCTGCTTCTTTCTCGTGTACAGGATCAAACCATGAGTTTGTCCATAATACTTGAACTGTAGCATCAGGATTTACACTTTGAGCACCAAGTGTATAGGCATTGATAAGACGAACAACTTCTGGGATTGGGAACGGTGCAACATAACCCAATTTGCCTGACTTTGTCATATTACCGGCAACTATTCCAGCTAAGTATTTAGACTGATACATTTTTCCCATATAGTTGGTTGCATTTTCTGCAGTTTTATAACCAGTTGCATGCAAGAAAGTTTTATCAGGATACTGTAGGGCGACTTCAAGTGTAGGGTCCATATAGCCAAATGATGTTGTGAAAATAATATCACAGCCAGATTCAGCAAGTTCTGTAATTACACGAACTGCATCTGCACCTTCAGGTACACTTTCTACAAAAACAGATTCCCCAACAAAATCTAATTCTTCCATTGCTAAACGACCATCATCATGTGATTTTGTCCAGCCGGCATCTTCTACCGGTCCTACATAAACAAAACCGGCTTTCAGCTTTTCACCTTTAGCTGTGCTGCCACCACATCCGGCAATAAGCATAACTGCTGCGATTGTTACAAAAATCCAAAATAATTTTTTCATAGTTACTCCTCTCTTTTTTTTGTTTAAATTTCAATTTTTTATAATAGTTACGAAATTAACACACATACATTTTCATTTACGATATTGTTTATCAATTTATGTTTTTCTCTAATTGTGGTTCGAAATGTTCTAAATTGTGAATGGTGAGACTTGTTTATAAAGTTTACATATATAGAATTCTTATTAAATTTAATATCTTTTATTTTCATTAATACAAAATAAGCGAAATGTACAATTCGGTGTCAAGAGGAAAATTTGAGTCTATGAAAACTGAAAATTACAAAAAACCTTTTGCTTGACATACAGACGAATACTTTTTTTAGAAGAGAAAATTATTATCATTATGGAGTATTAAATGAGTGGTAATCGTATTGAAGAACATCCGATCTTACCAATTGTGGATCGGGAAGAAATCAATTTTTATTGGAATGGAGAGAGACTTGTTGCTAAGAAGGGTGAAGTTATATCTTCAGCGTTGTTTGCAAATGGAATTAAAATCTTTGGACATCATCATAAAGACGGCAGTGCTCAAGGAATCTTCTGCGCTAATGGTCAATGTGCAAAATGCTCTGTAATTGTTGATGGTGTTCCCATGAAATCTTGTATGACAATTGTTAAACCGGAAATGAAGATTGAAAGTGTAGAAGGATTACCAAAACTTCCTCAAACTGATAAGCATGACATCAGCGATATTGAAGAACTTGAATATGATGTTCTAATAATTGGTGGCGGACCTGCCGGACTTTCTGCTGCAATTCAGCTTGGTGAGCATAATATAAAAACGCTAATTGTTGATGATAAAACTGAAACCGGCGGAAAACTCGTTCTACAAACTCATAAATTCTTTGGTTCAGTAGAAGATTCTTTTGCCGGTACCAGGGGAAATGACATCGGAAAAATACTGTCTCAGAAAGTTAATGAAAATAAAAATATAGATGTTTGGACAAATAGTATTGCACTTTACGTTTACAAAGATAAAAAAGTTGGAATTTTAAATAATGATATTTATAAATTAGTTAAACCTAAAATCATTTTAAATGCAGCGGGAGCAAGAGAAAAATTCTTACGTTTTAAAGGTAATTCATTGGCTGGTATTTATGGAGCAGGAGCATTTCAAACTCTTGTAAATCGTGATCTTGTTCGTCCTACAAAAAAACTCTTCATCGTGGGAGGCGGGAATGTTGGGCTTATTGCTGGATATCATGCATTGCAAGCTGGAATTGAAGTTGTCGGTTTGGTAGAAGCAATGCCGAAATGCGGTGGTTACAAAGTTCATGCTGATAAACTTGCGCGACTTGGTGTACCGATTTACACATCTCATTCAGTTTTGCAGGCAAATGGTAAAGAGATAATTGAGTCGGTTACAATATCACAGATTGATGATAAATTTAATCCTATAAAAGGAACTGAAAGAACGTTTGATTGTGATACACTTCTTATTGCGGTGGGACTGGAAAGTGTAAGTGAATTTACCGATGAAGCTGAAACTGCTGGAATAAGAGTGCTTTCTGCCGGTGATGCTAAAGAAATCGCAGAGGCATCTTCTGCTATGTTCAATGGTAAAATTGCAGGACTAAAAATTGCCAAAGAAATTAACCCACAAGTAGAAGAAATTCCAGAAAGTTGGTACAATAAAGCGGAGATATTAAAAAAAGAGGCTGGTAAGATTTCTGAATACAATCTTCCTGAAATTGAAGAGGGCATTTTCCCAATAATTCATTGTTTACAAGAAATTCC
>JAYEKK010000327.1:0-6841 GCA_034660955.1 Candidatus Cloacimonadota bacterium
TAGAAGGAGGGCTGAATGAAAAAAGAACGCAAGGGTCAAATTATTGCAGGTATAATATTAATACTAGTGGGATTATCGATTTCTGGTTTGAGATTATTCATTGGATTCCATCAGAATTCATTTATGCTGCTGCTGGGTGGATTGTTTATTGCAGCTTATTTTTATAAAGATTCTTATGGATTATTAATTCCGGGATGTCTTATCACAGGAATTGGATTAAGCAGTTTAAATTATGGATTTTTCAGACATTCTTCACATTTTAATACATTAGGTTTGGGGATCGGTTTTTTCTGTATCTACATTATTGATCGTATAAACAAAGGCAAAACTCTTTGGTGGCCCCTGATACCAGGTGGAATATTAACAGTGATCGGTTTGTCATCCTCACCATTCAATCTCTGGCGTTTTGTCAATGTTGGATGGCCTGTAATTCTGATAGCTCTGGGATTGTGGATTATTGCAAAATCTACAGGTTTGATAAAAGGTAAGAAGGGAAAAGAGGAAGAAATTACTAACGATTAAGAAGTTTAGAGAAATTTTGTCATCCTGAGGTATCTTTTAGCTTTGCTTACGAAGGAACTCATGAAAATTCTTACAGCTTTGCACCTTGTTCAAATAAGAGATTCTTCCTAAGAACAACGTAAAAGAGTCGTCAGAAAGACATTTGATCATTTTGCAGGTTCATTCTTGTAGATTGAACCATATTATATTAAATACATCAGAAAGACAATTCATCACAATTCTTACATTTTACATTGACAAATTTAGCAAATTCAAATTTCCAATATATAAAAAATATAAGAAAATCGGGAGTTTGATGAAAAAGATAGATCTTCATGTGCATACTAATTACTCAGACGGAATCTATTCACCTAGAGAAGTTTTAGAATTAGCAAAAGAGAGTGATCATGGCGTGATCTCAATTACAGATCATGACAATTTGGATGGTTATCGCAATGCTATAGAAATAGCAAAAGAGATGGATATAGAATTGATTCCTGGTGTTGAAATAAGCTGTCTTCATAAGGGTAAAGATGTGCACATTCTTTCCTATTATCTTGATACAGAAAACAAAGAGATCAATGATATGTTAGGTGTGATCTATGATAACCGCTTTCATCGTGCAAATTCAATGATTGAGAAACTAAGGGAACAGGGTGTTACACTAGATCATGACCAAATTTATGAAAGAGCAGGAGAAAATAATTATCTTGGGCGTCCGCATTTAGCTTGGGCACTAATTGAGAATGGTTATTGTAAAAACAAATATGAAGCATTTGAAAAATACCTTGGTGAGCATTGTTATGCCTATGTTCCTAAAGCTTCTCCAAGTGTAGAAAGGATAGTTAAAGCAATTCGCAATGCGGGTGGCGTAAGTGTTATAGCACATCCATACACTCTGAGAAATGATGATTATATTTATGATATTATCAAGTTTGGAATTGATGGTATGGAAGTTTTTTATGCAAAATGTAATGATGAAACAGTATTGCATTATAATGATATTGCTCAAAGTAATATGCTCATTCGAACCGGTGGAAGCGACTTTCACGGTGAAGGTTTAGATCTTGATATTTTTAAAAACTATTCTGCCCCTGAATTTGTGTTAGAAGAATTAAAAAGTAAAAAAAGGTAAAAAATAATGAAAGATTTGGGAGAATTCCTAGATATAAATAAGACCAAAGGATTACCACGAACTTACAAATTCAATCAATTCATACGTTGGTTTACACTTGTTTTTGCCACACTTGCAATAGCATATTCGATATGGCTTATCTTCAATAAAGTTGATTCAGATTCATCCAAATTTGCGCAATTCGTTCCATTTGCAATCATGTTTCTTGCATTAAATTCTTTTTTGAAAAACCTGTTTTCTTTAAATAAGATCATACTTACTAAGGATGCGATCTCCTTCCAATATTTAGGAAAAAAGAATGTAAACATAAAATGGGAATCGTTAACAAGATTGGAACTGAATGATGATAAACGAAAAATGATCCGCTTAAAATATATTGTTGATGGAAAAGAACAATCATTAGAATATACACTTAGCTTCCCCAAACCATTGGAGATAGCAAATAGTATTGCCGAAATGGCTACTCAAATAGAGTTTGATGAATTTATGGCAGCGGTGGTGATCACAGATAAAGAGAAGAAAGCATTTTTTGAAAAAAATAAGAAATGAAGATCGGTTTTCTAGGACCTGCTTACCCTTTTCGGGGTGGAATTACTCAATTCAGCACACAGCTTGCTCAGGAATTCAAACATAAAAATGAAATAAAATTCTTCTCATTCAAACAGCAATATCCAAAACTGCTATTTCCCGGTAAGGATCAATTCAGCCAAACTAATAAACCTGATTTTTCAATAATTACGAAATTGACCCCATATAACCCATTTACCTGGTTTCCAACCATTAAAGAAATTAATGACTGGAAACCTGATATCCTGATCATAAGTTACTGGATTCCCTTTTTTGCACCATCATTTGGATTTATTTTAAGGCGATTGAACAAAAACACAAAGCTCTATTATATTGTTCATAATATCAATTTTCATGAAAAATGGATTTTTGGGAAACGTCTTACTAAATATGCATTAAATAAAGCAGATCTTTTAGTTACTCTCTCTGAATCAGTTTATAATGATGCAATGAAGCTTTTCCCAAAAAAGAAAACCGTTCACGGTTTTCATCCAGTATACAATTGTTACAACTTTAGTAAATATACAAAAAGCTCTGCAAAATCAGAATTGAAATTAACTGGTAAAAAAGTTATTCTATTTTTTGGTTACATTAAACAATATAAAGGTTTAGAACTTCTTATTAGATCACTTCCAGATGTTATAAACAATATTGAAAACACTCATCTGCTTATCGTGGGTGAAGTTTATGGCGATGTAAAAAAATATCAAGATGCAATACACGAAACTGGAATGGAAGATAGAATCACTTTTATAAATCGTTTTGTAAAAGATGATGAGGTTGAACTTTTCTTTAAAGCTGCCGATGTTTTGGCTTTGCCTTATATCAGTGCAACACAAAGTGGAGTAGTGCAGATAGCATATGATATGGAACTTGGTGCAGTTGCAACTCCTGTGGGTAGTCTGGCAGAATTGGTGCTGGATAACAAAACAGGAATCATGGCAAAGAATGTCTCTAAAGAGGCTTTCGCTGATGCGATCGTGCAATATTTTAAGTTGGATCAGGAAGAATTGATCAGTAATATCAAAGAGGAAAGTAAAAAATATAGTTGGGAAGCTCTGGCAAAATTAATATTGAAATAAAAAAAGCCCGAAATAAATTCGGGCTTAAATTATATCTGAAATGAATTGTTTACTGCCCGTTCATTCTTACATTTTTAATAGCATCGATAGGACATACTTCAATACACTTATTGCAATCCACACAAGAATCAGTAATAATATATTGAGCTTCACCTTCGATAATAGCTGATGTTGGACAAACATCTACACAAACACCACATTTTACACATTCAGAAGTTATTATGAGAGCCATAATTTTTTCCTTTGTTTTTTTCGATAAACACTATACTTCCATTATCTCAATTTCTTTAGATTTGGCAGTATCAGCTATTTTTTTAACTAATTTATCCGTCAGTTCTTGAATGTCGATTTGGAGATCTTTCATATTGTCTTCACTGATCTCACTTTTCTTTTCCATATTCTTAGAAGTTTCATTTCCCTCACGGCGTATGTTCCTGATCTCGATCTTAGCATCTTCTGCCATTTTCTTGATCTGCTTCACAATATCCAATCTTGTTTCTTCAGTTAAAGGTTGAAATGGAAGACGAATAACATTTCCATCATTATCAGGAGTAACTCCGATATTGGAGGAAAGAAGGGTTTTTTCAATTCCTTCAAGTATGGATTTATCCCAGGGCTGAATCACGATGAGTCTTGGTTCCGGAATAGAAATATTACAAAGTTGTTTAATGGGAGTTGGAGCTCCGTAATAATCAATCTTTATATCGTCTAAAGTAGATGTATTAGCTCTTCCGGTTCTAATTCTGGAATATTTTTTAAGCAATGAATTGAATGCACTTTCCATTTTTTTCGTAAGATTCTGTATTAATTCTTGCATGATAACTCCTTACTTATGTACAAAGGTTCCCACATCTTTATTCAAAATAGCTTCTTTCAAATTACCTTTTTTCGTAATATTAAAGACTTTAATAGGCATATCATTTTCACGGGCTAAAGTAAATGCGGTCATATCCATTACATGCAATTCTTTATCAAGAACTTCACTAAATGTAATATCAGATATGAATTTTGCATTTTTATCTTTTACAGGGTCAGCGCTGAAAACACCATCTACTTTAGTTCCTTTAAGAACAATATCGGCGCTCAGCTCAATTGCACGTAAAATTGCTGCTGTATCTGTTGTGAAGAAGGGATTCCCAATACCACCGCAGAAGAAACATATCTTTCCTTCATTAAGAGAAGTAGTTGCTCTGTTTGGAGTATAGAATTTTGCAACTTTATCAACCTGAATAGCAGAATAAATTTCTGTCCGATAATTTTTCTTTTGCAAAAGTCCACTCATGATTAAAGCATTTTGAATAGTTGCCAGCATACCTACATTATCAGCAGTATACCTGTTAATGTGTTTACCAACTTCAGAAACACCCCGGAAGAAATTTCCTCCTCCCAATACAATACCAATACTATATCCCGTTTTTCTGATGGAGATTAGGTCTTCGATGAGATTTTCAACACTTTGCATATCAATGCCGAATCCTTTCTCACCGGCAAGCACTTCTCCACTTATTTTGAATATAACTTTGTGGATCTTTTCAGGTTTATATCTTCGCATCAGATAACTCCTACAAATTCTTAACTCTTCATTTGTGCTTCAACTTCAGCAGCAAAATCTTCATTCCTCTTTTCCAGACCTTCACCTAATTTAAAACGTTCGACAGAAATTATTTTCATATTTCCAGCATAGTTCTCTACGGTTACTTTATCATCTTTTACAAATTTTTGTTGAAGGAGACAATTCTCTTCGAAGAACTTGTTCATCTTACCAATAAGGATCTTGTCGATAATGCTTTCCGGTTTTCCCTGCTCGATGAGTTGAGCTTTGAGAATAGCTCTTTCTTTATCTAAAGCGTCTTGTGTTACTTCAGATTTATCAAGATAGTCCGGAGACATTGCAGCGACATGCATTGCTATATCTTTTGCTTTTGCCTTATTTTCGTCAGTTACATCACCTTCTAATTGAAGTGCTACACCGATCTTTCCACCCATATGAAGATAGGTTGTTACAAAGCTGTCGGATGTAACCCTTGCAAAACGACGGATATTCATGTTTTCACCGATCTTGGCAATAAGTCCGGAAAGTTTTGTTTCAATAGTAGAATCATCAATTTCAACAGCCTTAAGCTCATCAACTGATTTCAAATCATTTTCAATAACAAGTTTTGTTAGTAATTTACCAAAATCCCTAAAGTCATTATTTTTTGCTACGAAGTCAGTTTCAGAATTGAATTCCACAAGTGCTGCAATTTTTGCATCTTCGGAAATTGCGTTAAACACAAGTCCTTCAGCAGCAATTCTGCTTGCTTTTTTCGCAGCTTTGCTAATACCTTTTTCTCTTAGGTAATCAGCAGCAGCTTCTAAATCCCCACTTGTTTCGATCAGAGCTTTTTTGCAATCCATCATACCGGCATCAGTTTTTCCCCTGAGCTCCATAACTAATTTTGCTGAGATATTCATAATATATTTTTCTCCTGGTCTAAAATCTTTTTAACTAAGCTTCTTTTACAGTTTTCTTAGTTGTTTTTTTTGGTTTATCTTCAGTTTCTTTTACTTCTTTTTTCTTAGCTGTTTTCTTAACCGGCTTGGAAACTTCTTCTTTCTTTGTCTCTTTTTTAACTTCTTTTTTTGGCTTATCTTCTGCTTTTTTTACCGGCTTGGAAGTTTCTTCTTTTTTAGTTTCTTTCTTAGTTTCCTTTACAGTTTTCTTAGTTGCTTTTTTTGGCTTCTCTTCAACTGCTTTTACTTCAGTTTTCTTAATTGTTTTTTTAGCTGGTTTGGAAGCTTCTTCTTTCTTAGTTGCTTTTTTCACTTCTTTCTTAGGTGCATCTTCTACCTTTTTAGCAATTTTTTCTTTAACAGTTTTTTCTTCAACTATTTCTTTCTTATCTTCAGGAAGAACAATGTCTGCACCTTCGAGTAATGCTTGTTTCCCTTCGATCACGGCATTTGCCATAACATCAGTGATCAGCTGAATAGCCCTGATTGCATCATCGTTAGATGGGATTACATAATCCACAAAATCAGGGTCTGCATTTGTATCAACCATTGCCACAATTGGAATGCCAAGTTTTTTAGCTTCAAGTAGCGCAATGTTTTCCTTAATAATATCTACGATAATAACAGCACCTGGAAGTTTATCCATCTCACGTATTCCACCAAGTCCAAAAAGGATCTTATCGTAAGTACGTTTCATTTTAGTAGCTTCAAGCTTAGTAAAACTGTTGATAGTTCCATCTTCTACGATTTGCTCATAATAATCTAATTTTTCAATACTGCGTCGAATAGTCTTCATATTTGTAAGCATCCCACCATACCAACGATTTGAAGCATAAAATCCACCACATTTCTTAGCTGCTTTTACAACTGCTTCCTGTGCTTGTTTTTTAGTTCCAACAAAGAGTACTGTTTCACCTTTTGAAACGATTTCTTTGATGAACATATAGGATTCATTGATTGCATCGAGGGTTTGTTTAAGGTCTAAAATATGGATACCATTTCTTTTGATGAAAATGTATTTATCCATTTTGGGATTCCACTTATAAGTTTGGTGACCGAAGTG
>JAYEKK010000328.1:0-6818 GCA_034660955.1 Candidatus Cloacimonadota bacterium
TGAGCTTCCTAAGTGACCATAATTACCATTAACATCATGTTTACCATAAACACCAATACCATAATCAGAGGTTGCGGTACCGCTTATCAATCCATTCCAGCTTGGAGCTGCTCCAGAAAGAACCAATGGAACATCTACATATAAAGTTACATCACCAGAAGTTCCACCACCATTTAAACCTGTGCCGGCAGTAACGGCTGTTATATCACCAAAGGTAGTAGAAGCCGGCATAAAATCAGATGAATCCTGTCCATCCAGCAAGTCGGCATCCAAGCCGGAACCGGAACCCATATTCTGCAATGTGTAGGCAGTTTCTGCTTTAATAGCATAAGGTACACTGGCAATAGCTGTACGAGGTGAAAGTATCTCATCACCTACAATTAGTTCTAACCAGCGATCAGCACCATCGAAGAGACTGGTTGGGAATGTAACCGATGAACCGAGTAGAACATGAAAGATGCCATTAGCTGTGGAAATATCCTGTGATTCGTTCCAGAGCAAAGTGCCGTCAACTTCTGCATCATAGATCAAAAAATTAACTGTGACTACACTATTCAGATAATTGCCGTCACTATCGGCAAGCCTGCCCTGGTAGTCTATTGTTTGCGGTACGTTTTGTGACCACAGGTACATTGAGATGAAAAGTAAAATGACAATAAATGTTTTTTTCATAAGTCTCTCCTCCTAAAATTTGTTAATTGCAAAAAAAGCAAAATAAAAAACTATTCCATCAATATATCATATTTTGCAATAGTAGCGAGCAATAACCTGATTTCGAAATTAATTTAATAATATTTAACCAAACTCAAGAAGATGAATTTTCAATATTTTTGGCAAGTAATTTATATTAGTTTCTAGTATGCCTTACCCCGTGCCCTCTCCATATTTCGCTTCGCAGGTGAAGGAGAAGAAAGAAGAATTAGTTTGTAGCCCTCACCTAACCTCTTTTTGAAAAAAGAGAAATACAAGATGTTAAGGATAACCCTCACCTAACCTCTCCCATGGGGAGAAGGATAAAAGAGGTGAAAGATAGTATAATTCCCTTCTCCATTTGGGAGAAGGGCCAGGGATGAGGGAAATTATTTATCTAACACTAAACTTCAAAAACACATCATCCATATTTTGTAATAATTCCGGATCAATTCGTTTATCTTTCCAACCTACGCCCCAATGCAGGTGATTTCCGGTTGAACGTCCGGTAGAGCCTACTTCACCGATCTTCTCACCTGTGAGGATATAATCTCCCCTTTTAACAGAAAGCTTGCTCATATGAATATAAATGGAGCTGAACCCGCTGCCGTGATCGAGAAGCACAAATTTGCCGTTGTAATAGTAATCGCCTGTTAGTGCCACAATGCCGGTTGTCATTGCAAAAATATCTGTTCCTTTTGGAGCAGCAATATCAAATCCGTTATGCGGTCTTTTGGGAATTCCATTTAAGATTCTCTGACTTCCGAAAACTCCGGAGATCCTACCATCATTAATTGGCATACAGAATTCATCGAAATAGATATTTTTGTTTTTATTGATCTTTTCTCTTCTACTTTTCAATATATTAGATTCATCAGAAATTCTTTGAATGAGTACGGAATCACGTGGTTCTTCAATATATTTTTTTTCAATCCGATCTATTTTTTGAATCTCATAATTACGTTTAGCTATATAAAAAAGAGACGTGTACATTTCACCATTTTCTAAAACAATTGTTATTTTATGTTTAAGTTTTTCATCGCGGTCAAAACCGATTATTGCTCTATTTTCAGAGATTGGGATCTCTTTATGATCAAGGAATATTTTTTCTATTGTTGTGTCTGTTTCACAAATGAGAATACCGCCTTGAGTAGGATTTCCACGTAAAGTAATTAACTCTGCAGCAGTGAGTTGAATGGAGATGATTATGAATAATATGAGAAATAATGCTTTTATTATATTAAATTTCAAATCGCAAAAACCCTTTGAATTTTATTTTAAGAAGCAGAAGCTTCTAGTATTATTACCTTCCCAACTGGAAAGTTAGGAAGGAGAAACTTTCTTTCTTATCTTTAAAAACCTTTTATTTTATGGAAGCAGAAGCTTCTTATATTATTTCCTTCCCAACTGGAAAGTTAGGAAGGAGAAACTTTATTATGTAATTAACTTCATACATTAATTACTATTCATTAGATTCTTTGTTCCCTCTCCTTGTAGGAGAGGGTTAGGGTGAGGTCTTTTCCCATCATTATTGGACATTCCATGTTGGATATTGGATATTCAACCTCAGTACTTTCTGTGTCCCCTGTGTCATTGTGTCTCTGTGTTTAATCTTATTTCCTATAATTTTATTATAACAAAAGTATCTTTGTTAATCCAGCCGCCCAGTCCATTCTCCAGTTTTATTAAACTCCAATTCTCTTCGTCTCTTTCAATGGTGAATATCATTCCTTCATGGATAGTAAAAACTCTGGTGAAATCTTTACCGGGTCCGCTATAGCCGATGGCAGAAGAGCTGAGTAATACTGCTTCATTTTGCTTATGAAATTCCTGCCATTTTAAGAAACTAACAATAAGAAATGCAATAAAGAAAAATATAAGAATAGTAGTAATAAATATAGGAACAGTTTTCTCACGATTCCTAAAACGTATGATCATAAGAGAGATAAAAAAGATAATTGCTGCAAAAATAAACAATGTAATAATTGCCAAAAGATTTATAGAAACCGCATCGAATGCTTTTTGCCAGAATGACCTGATCACGCTTTCGCTCTCTGAATCTTGTTTGTCTTGAGTAAAGGTGAGAGCATAATCTAAATTTCTTCTGGCAGCTTGATGATCGGATCTTACCTTTAGTGCTTTTTTAAAATAGAGGATAGATCTGCCAATTTCATTTATCCTGAAATAGCAGTTTCCAATGTTGTAGTAAAGATCTGAATTAACAATTCCTTCATTCTCAATAAGTATGAATTTATCTAATGCTGTCTGATAATTTTTCTCATTGTATAAATCAATTGCTTCCTGGTGTATAAGTTCAATCTGGTTGACGGTAAAAATATTGATTACTATGAACATTGATATAAGTGTGAATATTGTTTTTTTCATAATTTTTAATTAACTCTCTTTATTAAAATTTGCACTTTGTGATCTCATTGATCGTCTCTTTTACATGTTGAAAATCTGTTTCTATACTCTCTTTGGAAAATCCACCCGGCATAAATCGTGCCTGATCACAGGTTTCAAAAAGCGTCTTTATTTTTTCAATCAATTTTGCTGGAATGTTTCTTAAACCCATCTTAGAAATAATGTCTTCAGTAGAACTCCCACGTGGTTCTTTTAGCTTATCAGCTAAATAGCTGCTTAAGCCTAATTGAGCAGCAGCATAGAATCCTGGATCATCATGTGCTGCTAATGCACTTGCTTCTTTCATATATTTTTTTAATATCTTATTTGCTTTTTTCTGACGAATGTAATCAACATTTCCTCTTAGTTTTGTTCTTTCATTAGAATATAATATTGAAGCTGGAATAAAAAGTAATAATATTAACCAGATGAGCCAGTAAAAGAACATATCATAGTAATTATTATTAGAAGTAAGTTTACCTTCAGTAATAATGAAACCGATATCCGAACCTTCCATACTGACGATAGATTGTGCTGCACTGCTGGCAACAAATGTCAGATCACCTTCTCCTATCATCAATTGATATGGCTTTGTCTTTAATGTTTTGTAACTGCCGGATGAAGTATCAAAATATGTGAATGGAACTACCGGCAATGTGAAGTTTCCCTTTTCCTGTGCAATGATCAAATATTTTATTGTCTTCTTACCGGAAATTTTATTCTTGTTTATATCTGTTGTTATTTCCGGATCTAAGAATCTAAGATTATTCACTTCCTTCAGTTTTGGAATATCAAACTGTTTCAAGTTTCCGGATCCACTTATTGTTATCGTGTAAGTAAAAGAATCACCAACGTTCAACTGGGTCTGACTGATATTACTGGAAAGCTTGAATTTTCCAACTGCATTTGAATATGAGCTTGGTTTATTGCTTTGTGGAATTGGTTTAACTTTTACTGATGTCGGTTTATTCTTGATATTATATCTTTTGGTTGTTCCAAAATCGAAGAAACTGTGTGATTGCGTTCTTATATCAACATTCAGAGCAACTGAAGGAATATTCAACTTGCCGCTTCTGGTTGGGAACAAAGCAACAGAACGCATCAGCATTACGTTGTACATAATACCATTGTATGTTTCGCGATCGAAGCTTATATTCTCAGGCTTATAAATATCTTCTTTCCAGAAGCCTTCGAAATTTGTATCTCCAGCAAAGGCAAGATTGGCAATATCATACCTGGAATAGAGTTTATATTCCACAATTATCGGTTCTTCTTCAAAGACATTTATTTTGCTGATGTCAGCTTTCAAAAACAGATTATCCGAGAGATCTAAAGATGAGTTCGGCTGCTGAGTGAATGATGATGAAGTTGGTGGAGCAGGTTGTGTGCTTCCTTTCAAAACATTAATGTGAATGGGATCGGTTGTGAATGATCTATCTTTGATCTTTATTGTTATTGGCGGGATGAGATGATTTCCAATTTTAAGAGGACGCAGAGTGTAAGTATAACTTTTAGTAACTTTGGAAGTCATTTTCCCGTTGACAATAGAATAATTTGATGAAGAAGAAGTGGAAGAACCAAGTTTCTCGAAGTTCTCTATTTTGGGTAATCTGGGTGTTGAGATATTACCAATTTTTTCACCGGAGATCTCAATTGTATATTTAACCAGGTCAGAGATCCCGATCTTGGTTCTATCAACATAAGATTCAACCTCTATCTGCTGAGCAAACAGAAACTGACCGATCAAAAGTAAACTTAATATAAATATTATCTTTTTCATTTTATCCTTTTAGAAATCTATTATTGTATTTGATTTCTTTAAAAAAACTCCTCTAAATCTCCTCTTATGAATGGGAGCTACACGGAATTGGAAATCAAATACAATATTCTAATTTTAATTCATAACTACCAGTACTTTCCAGTTTTAGCTCTGTCAATATTCATTTTCTCTTTCTCTTTTTTCATCTCTTCTTTTTCTTTCTGCAAGAGTGCTTTGAGCATTTTTTCTGCATCTTCTTTCTTTTGTTCTTTTAGTTTTTGTTCCTCTGTCTTTTGCTTTTCGTCTTGTTTCTGTTCATCTTGCTTTTGCTGTTTTTCTTTCTGATCATCATCTTGTTTCTCTTGTTTTTGCTGCTGTTGTTTCTGTTTTTCTTTTTCTTCGTCTTTATCGTCATTTTCGTCTTTATTTTGTTTTTGCTGTTGCTTTTGTTCTTGCTGTCGTTGCAGCATTCTGGCAGCAAGCTCATAATTGTAACGTGCATCGATATTTTGTGGATCTTCAACCAGAGCATCTCGGTAATTTTTTATAGCGTTCTTGTAATCCTTTTGCAGGAACTTCACGTTTCCAAGATTTTGTAATGCTTTAGATCTATCTTTGAATTTCTCGTTATTCAAAGCAAGTTTGTAGTTCTGTTCCGCTTCTTCCAACATTCCATTCTTAACCTGTGCGTTTGCCTGGTTAAAATGTAATCTGGAATCTTTAGGATATTTAATTGCGTTACGTTCAAAATTGTCTTCCGAATTCTCAAAATCTTCTTTCTCGTAAGATTTTACACCTTTTAAATTTCTGATAACTTTATCATAATTTACAACATCAGAAAACAGAGTGCAAAAAGTTAATAAAATAATTAATAGAATTAGTAATTTAGCATTCATTACAAAACCCGCTTAAATTTTGTTTTCTTTTTATAAATAATGAGTGATTCTATCAGAAGCAAAACAAGTGCAGCGATCACAAAATATTTATATTGTTCTTTATATCTCACATATTCCTTAGAATCAAATTTCTTTTTTTCAAAAGAATTGATGTTTTTCATGATCTCATAGATCTCAGATTGCTGAGGTGTGATGGGGAAGAAGCGTCCATTTCCTTTTTTTGCGATCTGAGTAAGGATGCCAATATCAAGCTTTGTAAAAACAATATCACCTTTATCATCTTTGGCGTAAACCACATCACCGTCTCTGTTTTTAATTGGAATTGTGCTTCCTTCCGGTGAACCGATACCGAGAGTATAAATAATAGCATTTTGCTTTCCGGCATCTTCCGCAATCTTAGTTGCATTTTCTTCCAGATCTTCTCCATCGCTAACCACAATGATAACTTTATGCTTTTCTTTCTCGCCAAAAAGTTCCAGTGAGGTAGAAATTGCTTCACCAATATTTGTACCGTAAGATGGTACTGTTTCCGTATCAAGTAAATTCAGGAACAGCTTTGCTGCATCGTAATCATTGGTGAGAGGGCATTGCACAAAACTCTTCCCAGCGAAGGCAACAATGGCGATCCTATCACCTTTTAACTGATCTATAAATAATGAGATCTGATCTTTTGCTCTCTTGATCCTGCTGGGCTGAATATCCCTTGCATCCATACTTTTGGATACATCAATAGCAACCACAATATCAATTCCTTCTTTCTTAATGATCTGAACTTCTTTATCCCAACGCGGTTTAGCAAGAGCAATTATTATAAAGAGAAAAGCAAATACAAATATGAAATTCTTGAGTGACCAATGGAAACCCGAAAACTGCTGCATAAAGAAATTATAGAATTTTACTTCTGCAAATTTAGAAAAATTCTTCTTTCTATTATGATTAGCAATTCCAATAAGAATTAGAAATACCGGTATCAGTATTATCAGAAACAATAAATATGGATTTCCCCAATGCATTTATTTACACTCCAGATTCCCGCATTTGCGAGAATGACAATTTATTTTCAGTCTCGT
>JAYEKK010000329.1:0-6681 GCA_034660955.1 Candidatus Cloacimonadota bacterium
AAATTGTTATATGAAATCGCATAACAGGCGCACCTGCGGTAGGGCTGGTCGGTGTTCTTTGCCTGAATCCCGCTTCACACAGCCAAGCATGTGCTTTTATAATTTAACCTTTCCATAAATGTGTTTCATGTCGGGAAGTTCGGTAAAATAATAATGAACCCAGATATAAATATGCTGGAATAAAGCAGCTATCAGTGCCGGTTTGGAAAATAATAAAAGACCTGGTATCCATAAAATAAGTAATCCGAATTTATACATTGCATTATTAGAAAATCTAAAGATACCTTTTTTCACAAATGGAAGATCACCAAATGATCTATCGAAATGATCAATGCCATAAGCTCGTTTAAAACCGAAATATCTTAGCACCGAATACAATAAATATATCACGATCATTGAAAGAAGGATGGCTAATGAATAAGAAATGACAGGGTTAAGAGCCATCGAATTTTTACTTGAGATCCCCAGTGCAATTATAAACAGTAACCTGAGAATGAACATGATGGAAAATCCAACTGCATAAAGTGTAAATCCTGCTTTGCCGAATATTTTTGAGATTAAAGAATAATACAATTCCAATCGCCAGATGATGAGTACATAAACCTGGTGAACTATTGCAATCCCAACAGAATAGATCAACCATGATTTTGTAGTTATTCCCCAGAATTCTCCATCAAGAGTAGAATTATTAACAAGTACAGTAATTCCGTAAATTAGAATTACGAGTGATATCAAATGCCAGAGCTGTTTTTCAAGAACTTTCATTCAGGCTCATATTGAGTTCGGTAACTAAGTTTTCCATTCTTATATTCATAGATCCTGAAAGAAGGCTGTCGGCCGAATCGGTTTGTAACCGAGGATGATACAAACAACGGGATTTCGCCGATCCAGTGAAGTTCATCGCTATGAAAATGTCCTGCCAGAATGGCAATTACATTATATGAATTCAATATCTTTTCCCAGCGATTCCTGCTTTCATTTTCCCAGCCCTCGTGCATTGTGTTATTGTAGAAGCTTTCTACAGAAGGGATATGATGAAATACGATCACAGGTTTATCTCCAGTTTTTCTAAGCGCATCTTCGAGTTCTAAAAATGGATCATGACCTTCTACTACAAATGAATAGGCAATAGGATCGGAATAAAGACCAATGAAAGAAAGTTCTTCAAATTCTATTTCAACTATCAGCTCACCGAAATATTCCTGAAAAATAGTTATCTCTTTTCTTACATGTTCTTGGAAGATATCGTGATTCCCTGGGATGTAGTACAGTGGAACTTTTATTTTTTCCAGTACGTCAAAGGCTTTAATAACATTAGTTGTATCACTCATGCCATCTTGCAGAATATCACCTGTATGTATCACGCACTTGATTTCCATTGGGAGTTCATTGATCTGTTCTACCATGTTTCGCGTGATCTCCAAATTCGTTCCTTTTCCAATGTGAGTATCGGTTATCTGCACAAAATAGAAATGATCATTTGCAGTATTAATTTCCTGACAATATAACTGAAAGCAGAGAAGATTTATAAAGAGAACAATAATAAATATTTTCTTAGTTTTGTTTTTAATGTTAAACATGAAATACTCCTATATTTCTTTAATGATCTTATTCTTTTGCACCCGCTTCTTTAAGTATTGTGATAATTTCATTTGAGTTCGAGATATTATCTATATCTATAAAACTCAATGAGATTAGTATCACATATGTATCCTCTGGGTATTCAAACCAGATTCTGAGATATGTTAAATATTGCAAATCAGGTGTAATATTAGAATCCATAACAATTTCATAGACATCCACTGGTATACGGAAAGTATGCAATCCCTTACTGTTGATATTATATAAATATTGGTTGCCATCCAATGCAAATGAATAATGGATATACGAATTAGTCAAATCGAGCATTCCATTATAGTTCAGATCTTCTGTATCCAATCTGCCATTTCCTTCAGTTCCATTGATTTCAGGATATTCTTCAAATCCATCAACAATGATTTTATTATTATCAAAATCATCATACTGATCGTCTCCAGTTTCTCCAGAAGCAATTCTATCCAAACCAATATCTTCACCAGCATCCATCAATCCATCCAAATTAACAATACCATCTTCCATGTCAGTTATAAAACTTTCTCCCGGACGATAAAAATCTTCACTAATTTTTCCAATATCAATATGCATTATAATTGGTACATCAGGAAATACATCAGCGTTTTCCAGGATTTGACATTCGATATAGTCAATGTCAGATAGATTTATTGGTTCTTCCAGATATTGCATTAATCCCGACCAACTATTACTTATATAGTCAGGACTAGCAATTGGGCAAGTGGTCAATTTGTTTCGCAAGAGAGAAATTTTTTCGTTCATTTCATCATTTGAAAGAAGAGAATCTTCAAAAACATCGCTCATAATAAAGTCCTGAGAGTTAAAATAGTTAATGGATCCTTTTGAAAAATTTGTGTTGAATGGTTCGCTTGCAAAACACCAGTGAGGACGATGCGTAAATGGATTAAACTCATAATTGTATGGTGAAGTAATCTCTTTATTTTCGCAAGAGATTAATATAAATACGGTAAACAAAAAGAGGATTAATTTTCTTTTTACTTTTGTGTTTGAAAATAGATAATTCATTGGTTTCTCCTATATCCTTTTTTATCTTTCCCTATTACTAACTTAAGAAAATCTACAAAACCGAAAGGTCAAGTTAAAATTATACTTGCATGTTTATTATGTAATTTCAAATTGTTAGCAGTGTTTCATAATGATAATGCAAGACTTGACTCGCAGCGAATGAAATGAGTGTGAGTTGAGAATTGTTGAATAGATTGTTCTTCTTTTGTTCATCAAAAGGTGGACGGAGCAAGTCCAATGAAATATAAAAAAAGGATCAGCCACAAAGTTCACAAAGAAGCACGAAGATAAAATAGTTTAGCGAAACTTCGCGTTCTTAGTGGCTAAATCTTGGAGTATTTTATGAGAAAGAAATTATACTTGATCGATGGAACAGCTTTTATTTACAGAGCTTTTTTTGCCTTCATTCGTAATCCTCTTTATAACAGTAAAGGACAGAATACAAGTGCTATTTTCGGTACTATAAATTCATTTATAAAATTGATAGAAGATTTTGAGCCGGAACATATTGCCGTCTCTTTTGATAGACGTGAGAAAACTTTCCGACATGAGATCACTGATACTTATAAAGCAAACAGACCTCCTGCCCCTGATGAACTTCATCAGCAGGTTGAACCAATAAAGGAATTCTTTGCAGCTATTGGTCTGCCGGATATTTCCAAAGCCGGTTATGAAGCAGACGATGTTATAGCCACTCTTGCAGAAAAATATAAAGATAAATTCGATGTTATTATTGTGTCGGGAGATAAAGATTTTGCGCAGTTAGTAGAAGATCGTGTTACGCTTTATGATCCTAAAAAAAGTAAGAGTATGAATGCTGATGGGATTATAGAAAGATATGATATCAGTCCAAAACAGTTTATTGATTACCTCGCGATTTGCGGTGACAGTGCGGATAACATTCCAGGAGTAAAGGGAATCGGACCCAAAGGAGCTTCTAAATTATTGAATGAATTTGAAACTCTGGATGGAATTTATGAAAATCTCGATAAGATAAAAGCAAAAGGAATTCTTGAGAAATTAACAGAGCATAAAGAAGATGCATATCTATCTAAAGAATTAGTTATGATCATTCGTGATGTTCCAATTGAAATTCCTGATGAAAAACTCACTTTTGATAAAAATAAATTGCATAACGGTATTGATATTTTAAATGACTTTGAACTTTCATCAATTGCAAAAAAAATAACAAAATTGTTTTCCCAGCCTAAAACTGAGCCGGAAACAAAAGAGGTGCTGAGCTTCAATCGTGAATTTGATTTTAATACTAACGGAACAGAACTAAAATATCAAACAATTCTAACAGATACCAAAGAAAGTTTTACTGAGATGTTATCATCACTGGATACAGCGGAGATAGTTGCAATTGACACAGAAACAACTTCCAAAGATCCACATTTGGCTGAGCTGGTTGGAATTTCTATTTGTGCAGATATTAGCAGATCACACTACATTCCTCTTAAGCATCAGATGGCACAGAATCTTGATCCTGAGGATGTCTTAACTCAATTGAAAGATAAATTTAAAGGCAAGATACTTATTGCTCACAATTCTAAATATGATCTACTCATCTTAGAAAACGCAGGTTGGAAGATCGAAGAGAATATTTTTGATACGATGATCGCACATTATTTGATAAATCCAACTTCCAGACATTCTCTGGCAAATTGTGCTTTAGAAGAATTCGGACATGAAATGATTCCTATCTCCGAGCTTATAGGGAAAGGGAAGAAGCAAATAACATTTGATCTGGTTCCAACGGATCAGGCAGCTAAATATGCTGCTGAAGATGCTTATGTAACCTTTAAATTATACAACAGCTATTTAGAAAAATTACAGAAAAATAAGCTTTATGAATTGTTCCAAACTATTGAATTGCCTCTTATTTATGTGCTGGCTGATATGGAAAAAAATGGTGTTTTTATTGATAGAGAAATATTAATTAAATTTTCAAAACGAAACCAGAAAAGACTGGGTGAACTTACAAAAGAGATCTATAAACTTGCCGGTTCACAATTCAATTTGAATTCACCACAACAGCTTTCTAAAGTTCTTTTTGAAGATCTGGGCATCAAACCGGAGAAAAAAATAAAAACAGGATTTTCCACAAATATCACAGTTCTGGAATCTTTAGCAAAGGAGCATGAAATTGCCAGACTTCTAATTGAATACAGGCAGATCTCAAAATTGGAATCGACTTATGTTTCTGCTCTTCCAGAGCTTATTAATCCTAAGTCGGGCAGAGTGCATTCCTCGTTCAATCAGACAGTTGCTTCAACCGGAAGGTTATCTTCTTCCAACCCGAATATGCAGAACATTCCCATACGTACAG
Source organism: Candidatus Cloacimonadota bacterium (assembly GCA_034660955.1). Taxonomy (GTDB): domain Bacteria; phylum Cloacimonadota; class Cloacimonadia; order Cloacimonadales; family TCS61; genus Tenebribacter. The sequence goes on from JAYEKK010000329.1 coordinate 4,970, forward strand.
AGATGGGAAGAGAGATACGGAAAGCATTTTGCGCAAGTGATAATAACCATGTGATCTTGTCTGCTGATTATTCTCAGATCGAGCTGCGGATCCTGGCGGTACTTTCTGGTGATGATAAGATGATAGATGCCTTTAATAATAAGCAGGACATTCATCGTGAAACTGCCTGCATTGTATTTGATGTTCTAAAAGAAGAAGTTACACCTGATCAGCGAAGATATGCTAAGATCATTAACTTTGGACTCATGTATGGGATGGGATCTTTCCGTATTTCGCAGGAACTTGAAATTTCACGCACGGAAGCCAAAGAATTCATAGAAAATTATTTTAATAAATTTCCAACAATTAAAAAGTATCTTCATTCCGGTATTCAACAGGCAATAATAGATGGATTTGTTTCAACAATTTACGGTAGGAAGCTCTATCTACCAGATCTTTACAGTAATAATAAAATGCTGGTTGAAGGAGCAAAGCGTGTTGCAACCAATATGCCTATCCAAGGGAGTGCGGCGGATATTATCAAAGTTGCTATGATTTCTTTACATGAAAGAATTAAGAATGATCCAGATATAAAAATGATAATTCAGGTTCACGATGAACTCGTTTTTGAGATACAAAAAGATAAATTGGAAGAAGCTAAAAAGCTAATTATTGAAGAGATGGAGAAAGCAATTCCCCAAAAATATAGTTACATAGTACCACTTATTGTTGATGTGGGAATTGGACAGAATTGGTATGAAGCACACTAAGTTAATTAGGAATTAGGAATTAGGGATTAGGGATTAGGAATTTGGGATTGAAAGGAGAATATTATGAGTTTACACATTGGAGCAAAAAAGGGAGAGATCGCTGAAACCATACTTTTACCGGGAGATCCGTTAAGAGCAAAATTTATCGCGGATAACTTCTTGAAAGATGCGGTCTGCTACAATAAAGTCCGCAATATTTTTGGTTATACCGGAACATATAATGGTAAAAGAATTTCAGTGCAGGGAACGGGAATGGGAATTCCATCAATGTCTATCTATGTTACTGAACTGATAAAAGATTACGAAGTAAAAAATCTGATAAGAATTGGAAGTTGCGGTGCTATAAAACCGGAGATAAATTTAAGAGATGTGATCTTAGCAGAAGGTGCTTCTACCGATTCTCAAACTAATAAGCTTGTTTTTGGTGGAGCAGATTTTGCGGCAATTGCCAATTTTAATCTTCTTTTGAAAGCTTATAATGTTGTAAAAGAAAAGAAGATGAATGTTCATGTTGGGAACGTATTATCTTCTGATATTTTCTATTCTGATGATCCGGACTTCTGGAAAATCTGGGCAAAATATGGAGTATTGGCTATCGATATGGAAGCAACTGCTCTCTACAGCATAGCAGCAAAATATGGTGTGAATGCTCTTACAATCCTCACCGTCAGTGATCAAATTAACCGAGGAGAAGCAGCATCCAGCGAAGAGAGACAAACAGGATTTTCTAAAATGATAGAGATCGGTTTAGAAACAGTTATTAAATAATTAAAGAGTGAGTCCACTCTAAAAAGGTTGTGATTAGAAATATGTTGGAAAATACATCAAATATTTGGAAACCAATGAATCGGTTAATATTTACTATCTTCTTATTAACCACCAACTTAAGTTGGTGGTTAATGAGACAAAAATAAGTAATAACCGTTTTACCTGTCCCGTTAAATCTTTCTTTATTTAACTGGG
>JAYEKK010000330.1:0-6654 GCA_034660955.1 Candidatus Cloacimonadota bacterium
AAACTTATTTTCCGACTTTTGTCGGCTTTCAAAAACTGTCCAATTTTAAGAAAATCAGTTTCAACCCAAAGTTACTTCTACACCGAACTTAACGTTCCCAACTGCCTGTAACATATGTACGCCACGCCAACTTAAAATGAATACATAACTAACCTATAGTTATACAAAAAAAGTATACAATAACTTTTTGAAGAAAGTTATTATACTCATGTTGTCATCTAACTCCAGTTCAACTATCAATCTCAATTTTGTTTTCCTTAAAGCAATTTAATTATACAAAATCGAATTTGATAAAACTTTGGATAAATGTCAATCATAAAACCAATTTCACACGATCAAATAAATAATTGACTAAAAAGCAGTGAGAAATTTTCTCCAATTAATGAAAAAAAATAGAGATCAGGAATTGCGGAGAATAATCCAATATAGTTTTTTGGGCATCACAGTGATAGTTGTTATGCTGCTAATAAATGGTGTATTATGCAGTGCGCATGGTTTTTGTCCATATTCAAGTATTTGTTTTGGAGTAATGGGTTTGAACCCCGGATTTGCAAAATTATTATATCCAATCGCAGTTATTATTGGTTTACTTATCGCAGTTACTTCCATATTCTGGGGGAGAAGATTCTGTGGATATGTTTGCCCTTTCGGGACTGTGCAGGAGCTGATTTTCAATTTGAATCCAAAATCCAAAAAGAATAAACAGCTTCACCTGCCTGTTTGGCTGCACAAACTTTTAAATGGATTGAAATATATTATCATGCTTATCACAATTTTGGCAGCATTTCGTTCCATGCAGTATGTTTACATGAAGTTCTGCCCTGTTTTGACCATTTCGCATCCACAAAATATTACGATATATTCTGCAGCAACTCTATTTGTAATATTCATAGTCGGTTACTTTATAAACCGGTTCTGGTGTAGGTATTTGTGCCCTTATGCAGCTTTAATGAATGTATTTCAGTATATTGGGAAATTATTGCATATTTCATCAAAGAGAATTCATGCCAGCGAAGAATTTTGTATAGATTGCAGACAATGCTCAAAGTGCTGTCCAATGCAGATAATAATCCATGAAGAAAAACGGGTTGAAAATGTAAATTGTATTTTCTGTTTGAAATGTCTGCAAAGTTGTCCAGTAGACAACGGCATTGTTTTAGATAAAATTAAAAAGAAGAATAAGTAACTTGTGGATTGAATATTGCATTAGGAAAAGAGGATTATGGGTACTAAGAATATCGTCACTCTGAGGAATTCTACAAAGGTATTCGACGAAGAGTTTATATACCACAGATTTTTCGTTAGAGAGATAGAAAGATTCTCTCAGAATGACAGTGCTTTTATATATTGCGTAATCTAATAAAAAAATAAAATGGAGAGATAAATGAAAAAAAGATGGATAATTGTGGCTGCTGTTTTGTTGACAATTGCGTTTAATGTGTTCTCACAATCAAATGACAAGATTGAATTAACAAACTTTTCAGGTAAACTGAAGCAGATTGCCGGGAATTGGTTTTTAAATACAGGTGAAGATATTGTAGAACTTTCTCTGGCACCGGATGAATTTCTAAAAGAGAATAAGATCGAACTTATTTCTAAAATGGAAATATCTGTAAATGGAATATTACAGGAAGATGAGCTTGTTGTTCATGCATTTATAATTGAAGATACTGAAATAAAGATCAGAGATGAATCCGGAAAGGAATTATGGAAGATCAAACCTTACTATGTTGTAGCGAATAAATGTATCGGTTGCAGATTATGTGTTTCAGCTTGTCCTCAAGGCGCAATTACGATGGTTAAGGGTATTGCCGTTATTGATGCTGATAAATGTGATGGCGATGCAATTTGTGTGAATGGAGACGGTAAAAGATATAAAGGTTGTCCGGTAGATGCCATCAAACAAGTAAAGTAACTTATCCATAAATTTAGGAATTAAAAGTGAATAAATTATTTTTATTGTTATTTATTATCGGAGTTATTACTATAAGCTGTACTGATACTTTGGATAAAACTACCGCATATAATGACAATCCACGCATTGAATATTCTTCATGCTCCAGCTGCCTTGAATGTATAGACTTATTTAATTGCCCTGAGAATGCGATTAAATTAGATCAGCGCACTCAAACTGCTTATATTGATGCAGATCTATGTTCAGGATGTATGGATTGCATGAATTTGTTTACATGCCCGGATGATGCGTTTACTATAAATGTAGATAACATTAAGCCGGCTCAGATCAATGATTTTATTGCTGTTTCAGATACGGTTGGAATGATGAATATTCAATTCACTGCTACAGGAGATGATTCTACTTCCGGTAGAGCTTTTCAGTATGAACTGATTCTTAAAGATTCAAGTGATCAGATCATCGAGAATGATTTTATTCCAACACTGCCTCAAAATGCTGGTGTTTCAGAGAATTGGAATTTAGAGAACTTGCCTGAGAATGAATTGGTTAAATTAGAAATTAAAGTAATCGACGAACTAGATCAAGCTTCCATTCCTGCCTTGGAAGAAGTCTATATTTTGGGCGAAGTTATTGATGAAGAGCCACCCGCTCCGATCGAAGATGTAACGATTAGTTCTATATCCATGAATTCGTTACAGATAAACTGGACTGCCACTGGAGATGATGGAAATATTGGAACATCCAGCTATTACATCATTAAAGTTCATACATCAAATATTACAGAATCAAACTGGGAAATGCTGGACGAATATGAACAAAACATAACTCCCCTGGAAGCCGGAAACGAAGAAGTATTAGTTATTATAGATCTTGAGCCGGTTACAGATTATTATGTTGGCATTAAAGCAATCGATGAATCTGAAAATATTTCGCTACTTTCTAATATTGCTCAGGCAACAACAACTGATATTCCCGATGAAATTCCCCCTTCAGCCATAAACGATCTGCAGGCAAATCCAACTGATGAAATTATTGAACTTATCTGGACAGCACCCGGTGATGATGGTATGCAAGGAACTGCCTATAATTATGAGATCCGGATTTCCGAAGAAGAAATAACTGAAGCTAATTGGGAAAATGCAGAGCTTTTAGAAGATCCTCCTTGGCCTCTGGAAGCTGGCTCATCTCAAAATTATATTGTTGAATATTTACAACATGAAATAACCTATTATTTTGCTATCAAAGCTTTTGATGAAAGTAATAATGTTTCACCGCTGTCAAATGTGCCTGATGCAAACCTGATCATTGATGTAACTCCACCTTCAGATATAACCGATTTATCAGTTTATGAAGGTACAACCTCGAATTTAAATACGATGAAAATACAATGGACCGCACCAGGCGATAATGGTATGCAGGGAACTGCTGATTATTACGAGATAAAATACTTTACTTCTGAGATCACTGAATCTAATTGGGAAAGTGCAATGCTTTTCGATGATCCTCCTGTTCCGCAAGTTGCAGGAAGTTCCCAGTTTTGTTTTGTTGATGTTCTGGATCCGGCAACGATATATTATTTTGCTATTAAAGCCTATGATGATTTTAATAATGCAAATCAGATATCAAATTCACCCGCTGGTAAGATAGTATATCAGATCAATACAGTTGCGTGTCATAATTGCAGTAATTGTATTTATGATTGTGATTATGATGCAATCCTGCAAGGTCCCGGATATAAATATATTGACCCAGATCTTTGTGAAGCCTGTGGAGACTGTACTTGTCCTTGGAACTTAATACACAAAGCAGTAGTTGCTTATTAGCAACCGTAATTTAAAAAGACTGAGGAAAAATGAAAATAAAATTAATAATTGTTATAATTATTTTAGTAGCAATTTCACTTTTTGCAATTACTAAAAGTAATATTTTTGTAGTACCAAATTCCTGCGTTGGTTGTGGAGACTGCATTGGTATTTGTCCCACAAATGCAATAGAAATAATTGATGGGAAAGCGGTTATAGATGCAAAATTATGTATTGATTGTGAGATTTGTATTACCAGTTGTACATACAAAGCGATAAGGAAGAATAAATGAAAAAACTCGGATTAGTTTTAACTCTTATCATGATCCTCCTTATTTATATTGGATGCGAAAGAGTTAGTAATCCGGAATACAATGTAGATAAATCTGCCTGTAATTCATGCGGTGCTTGTGTTGGTATCTGTCCTAAAGATGCAATTGAGATCGGGGAAGATGGGAAAGCAATTATAGATCAAACTAAATGTAATCAATGCGGCAAGTGTATTGCGATCTGCCCCGAAGATGCGATCTATTAAGAAGAGAATAATATGAAACAGATATTAATTATTCTATCTTTAGCACTTAACATAAATATTGCTTCTGCAGAAATCACTAACTGGTCACAACTCTCATTGAATTATTTCACTACCAATGCAAAACATGATATCAACATGGTTACAGGAGCTTCCCAAGAAGCAGAAAGTATCAATACAAAAGGGAAATTCGGTCTAAAATATCAACATGAATTAACAGGTAAGATTAGCGAAAATTTTTCTTATGATATAAAAGAAGATATTTTCTATTCCGAGAAAAGTCATGAACGGCGCAATTCATTTCTTACTAATAATTTAAAATTAAGTTTGTTTTACAAACAGGAAGCTACTTATCTTAAGTTACAGTTTAATAATCGCTATTATAACCCTGATGAAACAAACTTTTTGAATTTACCTGGTGTGGTTTATAACACGCAGCACCAAATGGTCTCCAGTGCGATTTTGCACTTGATACAGAATTTTGGGAAACTGAACCTGAATGTTTATTCAAACTTGCGTGATTTGGAATATAGATATGTTGTTCCTTTAGAAGAAAACAATGATGAATATGAAGTTCATCAAGCTAGTGATTACGATAGCTATATCGATGCAAAACTTTTCTATAAGATCTCTAATCATCTGAATATTTTCGGAAAGGTGTATTATAAAGACGATCTTAATGAATTAAGTTTATTTGATCAAATGAATCTGGGTAGTGGATTTGAATACGATAATAAAATCGATCTATTTAGCTCCATTAAAGCAAAAGTGCAATATTATAATAATATTTCAGATAAAATCAATAATGAACAGGATCACAATCTGGTTACGCAACTACGCTATTCAAGAAGATTTCGTAACGGAATTTCCGGTTTCGTTTCTTATATAAACCGCTCCTGCTATGATAATGAAACATCACAAATTTATCGAGTTTCTAATATGCTTCGTATTCATGCAATGTATTCTTATTCTTTAGAGAACCTTAATAATTCCTATCTGTTGGCGGGAGTAAAATTTAATCCGGAAAACGAAGGAACTTTGGGATTTATTGAACAGAATCAGTATCTTTTTAAAGATTTATATTCAACTGCAAATATTAAATACTCACTTGATCTGTTTACATCTTACTCACTAAAATTTGAATATTTTTCAAGCCCATTACAATCATTTTGGATCAAAGATGAATATACTGATTTTTACAACATCCAAAAACAAAATTTAATATTTATCGGTTCAACACTGATATTTTAATTAAGAGGAAATGTGATAAAAACACTTATTGAAGGAACAATATTGGGATTAACAACCGGTACAGCATGTCTTGTAACATGTACACCGATCTATTTACCGTACCTGATCTCGGAAGATAGAAAATTAAGTAAGGGCATATTTGCAGTTTTAGAAATCTCTGCTGGTAGATTTGTTTCATACCTTGCTTTTGGAGCGATAGCCGGTTATACTGGTGCTCAAATTGCATCTGTTAATCGTGAATTATTTACTTCAATTGCATACATTCTGTTGTCAGCATATCTTGTACTTTCTACAGTAAGAACTACTAAAAAAGCAAAAAGCTGTCATGTTCCTAAATTGGCAAGATTCACTAAAAGTGCCTTTATACTTGGAATTCTTACTGGTATCAATTTCTGTCCTTCATTTCTAATTGCACTTTCTAAAGCTGTAGATCTGAGTGGTGCACTCAGTGGAATGATGTTGTTCCTCGGGTTTTTCTTCGGGACTTCAGTTTTCTTAATACCTCTTGCATTTATTGGGCAAATTTCCAAAGTTAGCAGAATGAAATTGATCGCCCGATATGCTTCAATTCTTGTTGCGATCTGGTTTACATTCAGTGGGGTTAAAGGATTAACTCATTATTATAAGCATACAAAATTGGAAGCTCAACCAGCACGGTTAGTAGAAGCATTTAATCCTAATATTCCTCTTGCAATTGTTGCTTCGGAAGAAAATTCTATTTACTTTAAAACCCTACAAGATTCACTCAAGAATTACACTCCGCAGGATGTTTACTACTTCCAATACAATGAATCTATTCTTGATACTTTAAATAAATTCTCTAAGGTTGTTCTGGTTATTGATTCATCCATATTAAATGAAAGCTTTGATAACTATGATTATTTCCAGGTTGAACTGGACTACGATTTACCCAGAATGCTCAAGTTTATGAAGTTCTATACTTTTAAAACCAGAACTAATTTGCATTGGGAATTTATTGAGAGAGAAAAAGAATCTCATAAACATTAGGAGGAACATTGAAAATCGATAGAATTGAATTACTAAAAAAACTGACTCTTGAATCAGGGATTTCCGGTAGTGAAAATAAAATTGCAAAAATAATGAAAAATGAATTAAGTGGATATTCATCTTATAACAAAGACAATATGGGTTCA